>NZ_JAMFRV010000168.1 GCF_026224925.1 Pseudomonas sp.
GGTGTTCACCGTCGATGAGCTGATGAGCGATGCCGAGTGGGTTAGTTCTTCCTTTTATCTGTTGTTTTGCCAGCCGCACAACTGCTATCAAATGCTCGGCGCCGATATCCGTATGCCGGATGGCTGCACGGTGCGCTTTCGGATTACCCGGCCACGCGACCATGCGCGCTTTTCCAATGTCGAGCGGACCATGTGCGCCATGCTCTTGCCTCATTTGCGCCGCTCCCTGCACATGCATTCGCTACTGGATCGCAGCGAATCGTTGGGCAACCTGTACTCGCAAACCATCAGCCGTATGGCGGTGGCGACCATCGTCCTCGATGAAAATGGCAGTGTGGTGCAACTGAACTCGGTGGCCCGCGAGATTCTTGACAGCAAGGACGGCATTAAAGTCGTCGGTGGCCGGCTGGAGGCGACTTACCCGAGTGACAATCGTGAACTGCTGCGCCTGGTGCGAAACGCGTTTCAGCGTGCCAGGCAGGGCGGCGCCGGATTGCAGGTAGCCGAGGCCACGTCGATTTCCCGCCCCTCCGGGAAGGTCAGCCTGGGGGTGGTGGTGGAGTTGATCCCGTCGCAGGAGTTGGTCGAGGGTAAGGGGAAACCCACGGTCGTGGTGTATGTGCGCGACGCTGTAAGCAAGTCTTTGCTGAGCACTGTGGTGACCTCGCAGCTGTACAACCTGACGCCTGCAGAAACCGCGTTGGCCCTGGAGCTGGCTAACGGCCTGTCGCTGGAGGAAGCCTCCGAGACGCTGAATATCCGCCGTAACACCGCACGTGCACACCTGCGCTCGATCTTTTCCAAGACCGGTGTCCGACGCCAGACCGAGCTGGTGCGGATCATGCTCAACAGTGTCGTGGCGCTGGGTCAACCGCAGCCGCCAGCAGTGTCGGGTAACGCGCTCCTGCCGGTGGTTTGAGCACCAGAGGGTAACGCCCGCCACGAGGAAAAATGCGTTAGTCCGTGCGGACGATGCTACCGGTTCCATGGGCTGTTGATACTGGATGACCGCTATCGGTAAACAAGGAGAATAAAAATGACCGGCAGTAATCTGGCCTCCAGTTATCCTGTCTCGCGGGCTGCCAGCGCCACTCCCACCTGGGCGCTGGCGTTGCTATTGGGATGCAGTGCAATCGGCACGGCGAATGCCGCGCCGGAAGATGTAGAACACCTGGGCAAGGACTTGACTTGCATGGGTGCTGAGAAGACCGGAAATGCCGACGGCAGCATCCCGCCGTTTAGTGGCAAGTGGCTGGGCGCGCCGCCGCAGGTGGACTTCAAGGGCACCGGAGGCCATCCGATAGACCCGTACCCGGAAGAAAAACCGCTGTTCGTGATTACCGCGGCCAACTTGGCGCAATACAGCGCCTACCTGTCTGATGGGCAGAAAGCCTTGTTCAAGCTGTACCCGGCAACCTACAAGATGCCGATCTACACCGCGCACCGGGATTTCCGTTTCGACGACTCGGTTTGCCAAGCCACCCGCGAGAACGCTAGCGTCGCGCATTTGGTGGATGGCGGTGAAGGGGTGGTGGGCAAAACCGGTGGCACGCCATTTCCGGTACCGCGCAGCGGCCTGGAACTGCTGAAGAATGCCTCGACCTTTACCTTGCGGGCTTGGACCGAGGAATACACCTCCGACAACGCCTATGTGCTCAAGGACGGCAATATCAACTGGGGCCGCGTACATTCGCGCAACCTGGCGCCGGGGCTGGAGCCGGGCAAGATCGGCG
Source organism: Pseudomonas sp. (assembly GCF_026224925.1). Classification (GTDB taxonomy): domain Bacteria; phylum Pseudomonadota; class Gammaproteobacteria; order Pseudomonadales; family Pseudomonadaceae; genus Aquipseudomonas. The sequence goes on from NZ_JAMFRV010000168.1 coordinate 1,734, forward strand.
ATACCGTTGGCAACTCGTCGTTCTACCTCAACGAAACCCTTATGCCGCAACGGGACAAGGGCGAGATCAATACCGGCACCGAGTTCTGGAACGACAAGACCGAGCCTCGTCAAGCCTGGCGTTACGATCCGGGCACCCGCCGCGTGCGGCAGTCGCCGGGTTATGGCTACGACATGTCGTTCCCCGGCAGCGGCGGCTCGATCACCGTGGACGAGGTGCGTCTGTTCAACGGGTCGGGGGAGCGTTATGACTGGAAGATCGTTGGCAAGCGCGAGATGTTCATTCCCTACGACACTTATCGCCTGCATGCGGCCAACCTCAAGTACGCCGACCTGCTGACCCCGGGCCATATCAACCCGGATGCCATGCGTTATGAGCGCCACCGGGTCTGGGAGCTGGAAGGTACCCTCAAGCCAGGCTACCGCCACCTGTACGGCAAACGCAAGCTGTACATCGACGAAGACACCTGGTTCCCGATGCTCGCCGATAACTACGACAACCGTGGCGAGCTGTGGCGGACCTCAATGGTCAACTACTTCTACTCCTACGATAGCCGGCGGCAACAAGCGGGTGTGGGGCTGTACTACGACCTCAATGCTGGCAGCTACTTGGCGTTCAACCTGATTAACGAACAGCACAACGGCTACCAGTTGAATAAGCCGGGCGTCAACCCGCGCGATTTCGGCCCGGAAGCCGCCCGCCGATTCGGTCAGTAGCCATAGGCAGGGGGCCGCCTTGGGGTGGCTCTTAGTGTGGGACAGCGGGGGCGACCCGGCGAATATCCATTGATAGCGATTCTTGTTTGGTCTAGTCCAAGTGAAGGATGAGTACCTTGCCGGGGCGCGCAATGATATCTGCCATGGATCGCCCTTTTTTTACGGGCCATTACTCCCAGAGTTTCCAACAGAGGAACAATAATAATGACGAAACTCGCTGAAATCAGCATCGATAACGCCCAGCGTACTCACCGTTACGCGCGTGGTTGGCACTGCCTGGGCGTGGCCGACGAGTACCGCGATGGCAAGTTGCATAGCCTGAACGTTTTTGGCACCCGCCTGGTAGCGTTTGCCAACAGCCAGGGCGCCATCAGCATTCTCGACGCCCATTGTCCGCACATGGGCGCCGACCTGTCCCAAGGCACCATCGAGAACGACACCGTGGTGTGCCCGTTCCACCACTGGAAATATGACACCAGCGGTAAATGCGTGGAGATCCCTTACTGCAAGCGCATTCCACCCAAAGCCAAGACTCGCAGCTGGTTGACCTGTGAGGAAAACAACCTGTTGTTCGTCTGGAACAACCCAGAAGGCCGTCCGCCCAAGGAAGGTGTGGTTATTCCGCATTTAGCCGAGATGGACGATGGAGACTGGATTCACGAATGGAACATCGACACCATGCTGATCGAAACCAACCCACGGGAGTTGGTCGATAACTTGGTGGACGCTCAGCACTTCGGGCCGGTACATGGTACTCCGACCAAGTACTTCACCAATATCTTCGAAGGACACATCGGCCATCAGATTTTCCACGGTGACTCAGAACGCTTGGGCGGTGACCTGATCGCGCCCTCGGCCTACTACGGTCCAGCAACGCACTTCACTCACCTCAGCTCGATGTTCGGTGACGCCCGGGTACACGCCATTTTGCTCAACAGCCATGTGCCGGTCACCCCGAACAGCTTTTTGTTGCGCTTTGGTTGCATGGTCAAGCGGGTGCCTGGTTGGAGTGAGGAGCAGAACCAAGAATTGGCCAATGCCTATGTTATGGGTAACCGCGATTCGTTCTACCAGGACGTGGTTATCTGGAAGCATAAAATCCGCATCGATAAGCCGGTGCTGGCGGAAAACGACGGCCCGGTCTACCAGTTGCGCGAGTGGTATGAACAGTTTTTCACCGACGAGGATCAGGTGCCAGCGAGCATGGCTGAACGTCGTGAAATTGTGACTGTCGACGAGCGCTGAGGTACCAGAAGCCTCTCAAGAGAATAGCTAGCCGCCTCGCTATCTCTTGGAGAGGCTCGCCAGGAAAGAAGTAGCTTGCCTGCAGCACAAGCAGGTGCCGTTCCAAGGGTTATGAGAGCACTAATAATGAAAATAAAAAGTCATCTTGCCTATTACATGTCTCTGTCGTTCCTGGTTGTTCTGATGCTTGCGGCATTTATAGCGGTCCCGCCCGATCCGCGAAGCGTTAAGGGTTGTAAGCAGTCTTCGTACTGCGTCGTCACGATCCCTAGCTTTTACAGCTGGCCGAGCTTCCGCTAAGGACTGATCGCGGGTTGCTGGTTAGTGACCACCAGCAACTTGTTGCTCGGAGTGAACCCCAATAGTGAGCATGAGTTGATTCGTGCTCATATTGGTGTGGGCGCAGATTACTCAATAACCCCTACCGGCTCATGATTCCCTTCACGCTTGGGGCTTTTGATGATCAACAACAGCGGCATGACAGCCAGAGACAACACCATCAGAAGCTTGAAGTCATCTATATAGGCAACCCAACTGGCCTGCACCGTAATCATCGCGTCTAGTGCTGCGCGGCCGCTCGCGATCGTCGGGTCCAGGTAACTCTTGATTGCCCAGGCATCGAAGGCTCGATTAAACGGAGTGACGTAGGCGCCGATTTCCGCATGATTGACCTGGATGTTTTGGGTGAGCAGAACGGTAACGATGGAAATCCCTACACTGGAGCCGACATTTCGCGACAGGCTGTACAGACCAGTGCCTTCTGCGCGCAACGAGGCTGGCAACGTCGCGAAGGCCACCGTTGTCAATGGCACAAACAGCATCCCAAGGCTGGTGCCTTGAATGAACCCGACATAGATGATGGTTTGCATCGACACGTCGGGCGTCCATCCGGTCATCAAGCCCATGGACAATGCCGAGAGCCCAAGCCCTACCAGCAGCAACAGGCGTGTATCGACCTTGCCCAGTAGTCTGCCAGCGAGAAACATGGTCAGCATGGTGCCCAGGCCACGCGGCCCCATGACCATACCCGCCGTTAGCACCGGATAGCCCATCAGGGTTTGCAGGTAGGGGGTCATCAGCGCCAGCGACGCTAGGTAGGTAATCCCGATGATAAAAATAAAGACGATGCTGATCGAAAAGTTACGGTCCTTGAACAGCTGGGGGCTGATGAAGGGCTTATCGGTAGTGAAGGTATGTACTAAAAACACGTACACAGCCGCAACGGCGATCACGGCTTCAATCAGGATTTCTCCGGAGGAGAACCAACCCAGTTGCTCGCCGCGATCCAAAAATAGTTGAACCGCCATGATCGCCACACTCAGTGAACCAAAGCCCAGCCAGTCCAGGCGTGACGATGTGTCGGTGGGCGTTTCGCGGACGTAGTAGAAAATCCCGGCCAGCGCCAACAAGCCAATGGGCAGATTGATGAAGAACACCCACCGCCAACTGTAATTTTCGGTCAACCAGCCGCCCAGCATCGGGCCCAACACCGGGCCGACCATGACCGAGACACCGAACAGCGCCATGGCCGAACCGCGCTCCTTGAGACTATAGATATCGAGCAGAATGCCCTGGGACAGGGGCACTAACGCAGCGCCCGCAAGACCTTGCAGCAGACGAAACAGGATGATTTGTTCCAGCGACTGCGCCAGACCACAAAGAATCGACGAGACGACGAAGCCGACAATCGACCATAGCAGCACTCGTTTGCGGCCAAATCGTCTTGCCAGAAAGGCAGATGGCGGGGTCATGATCGCGGCGGCGACGATGTAGGAAGTCAACACCCAGTTGATCTGGTCAGTACTGGCCGAGATGCTGCCTTGCATGTAGGGCAGGGCGACGTTGGCAATCGTGGTATCCAGCGCCTGCATGATCACCGCCAGCACCACGCAGGCGGTGATCATTGCGCGATTGGCCACCGGTTCAGTCGCTGCCGGATCACTCATGGGCTGTGCCCTTGCTGGCAAACAACCCTGTGAACATTTCCGGAAGGCCTCGGGCCTGCCCGGTATTGATCTGCGCTTCGACACTCATACCGGTGCGCAACGGCGGTTTGTTGCCTGCATCGTCGATGCTAATACGTACGGGTATGCGTTGCACCACCTTGACCCAGTTGCCAGTAGTATTTTGCGCGGGCAGCAACGAGAAGCTGGAGCCGGACGCAGGGCTGATGCTTTCGACGGTGCCGTGCCATTCCACACCGGGGTAACTGTCGACGCTGATGTCGACGGGCTGGCCGGGCTTCATGTGGGTCAGTTCAGTTTCCTTAGGCGAGGCTGCGATCCACAGGTGATCGGCAGAGACCAGGCTGATACCGGATTGAGGTGGTTGTAGGTAAGAGCCCACTTGCAGCGAATCAACATTGGTCACGATGCCGTCGAAGGAGGCCCGGACCACTGAGTTGGTCAGGTTGCGCTGGGCTTCGTCGACGGCTGCTTGAGCCTGAAGATAGGTCGGTTGTTGTTCGACAGCTGTCTCGACATGGCCACCCAATTGCGCGAGCACCATCTGCGCCGTGGCCTTGGCGACGGCTATCTTTTGCCGGGTACTGTCCAGTGCATGCTTGGCGTCGTCGTAAGTGGTTTTGGACACCGCAGAGACGCTGATCAGGGTTTGCTGGCGCTGGAAACTGGTCTGGTAATACGGCAGGTCGACTTGCGCCTGATCGATTTCGGCCAGTGCCTGGTTGTAGCTGGCTTTTAGATTGAGGATCTGGTTGCGCACATTACCCAACTGCGCCTTGGCACTGGCTAGCGCTATCTGAAAGGGTTCTGGCTTTAGAGTGAACAGCACCTGACCTTGGCTGACTCGCTGATTGTCCTTGACCTCAACCGACGCGACGAGGCCCGAGACATCCGTAGACACACCCACGTGATCGGCCTGGATGTAGGCGTTATCGGTGGTAATGATCTGTCCTCCCGTGACATACAGGTAGCCGCCCACCAACAGTGCTATCGGCAGCATTGCAAACAGTGCAATCCGTATGTGCTGCCGTTGTGGGCGGGCAGGGGCAGTGTCGATCCGTGCTTCCACTTTTTGATCAATAGGTTGGCGCGACTCAGATGGAGAAGGGCCTTCCGAGCGTGCGACCTCTGGTGTCTCAGGATGTTCTCGGGGTGACTTCAGGCGCTGATCAACCATGACGAAGGGTCTCCTCGTCGATGGGGCGACTGCAAGCTTCAATCAGGTTAGCCCTCACACGCGTCATCATCTGTAGCAAAAGCTGAGTCTCGTCCTCAGAAAATCCAGCCGTTGCTTCTTGACGCGTTGTTTGACCCATTCCGCGCATGAGCTCCAGCAGCGGATGGGCCTGCTCGGTCAAATACAGCAAGGAAAGGCGCCGATCTGTGGCGTGGCTACGTCGTTCGATCAAGCCGCGTTCAGCCATCTTGTCCAGCAAGCGCACTAGGGTGATCGATTCCAGCTCCAACAAGTCCGCAAGGCCTTTTTGATGAATGCCTTCATGGGTCGCGAGCATGGCCAACACCTGCCATTGCGAACGGGTAAGGCCGACGTGTCGAGCACGTTGCTCGAAGCGCTTACGCATCAGTCTAGCGCTGTCGTGCATGGCGAAACCGAGTGTCAGGGTGTCAGTCATGATGAAGCCTGTAACTAAAAAAGTTAGCTTATGATAGTTGAGCTTGTAATTAGGATGCTATCTATATTTTGATGGCATTTGAAGAAGATTTTTCCTCGGCGGCTTCTTGGTGAAGCGAGGCAAAACGGGAGTAAATCGACGGTGCGTACCGACCCCACGTTGGCTTTTTGTGCATCCTGACTACACTGATAAGCGAATATGAATCTGGCGCCTCGGTCATTTTGTGCACTGCGATTAGCTGCTGGAAACTCGCCACCGCTGGCGCGCCCGACTGAGAGAGCAAGTCATGAAAGAGTCAAATGCAGCGCGCTCGCCGTCTCTGACACAGAGCCCTGCCTGGAAAGCGCTACAGGTGCATTATCAGGCGGTGCACAAACTGCACCTGCGACAATTGTTTGGCGACGATCCTAAACGTGGCGAGCGCTTCAGCGCGCAAGCGTGCGGACTTTACCTCGATTACTCAAAAAACCGCGTCACCGATGAAACGATTCATTTGCTCCTGCAACTGGCTGAGGCGCGTGGCTTGCGCGAACGCATCGAAGCGATGTTCACGGGCCAGAAAATTAATGTGACGGAGCAACGTGCGGTACTTCACATCGCGCTGCGCGCACCCAAGGAGGCGCACATTGTGGTCGATGGCATCGACATCGTGCCGGAAGTACACACGATGCTCGATAAAATGGCTGATTTTGCGCGCAAAATTCGGGGTGGTGAATGGCTGGGTTTTACAGGCCTGCCGATCCGCAATGTGGTCAATATTGGTATAGGCGGCTCTGATCTCGGGCCGGAGATGGCCTATGAGGCGTTGCGTCATTACTCTCAGCGCAACCTGACACTCCGATTCATTTCGAATGTCGACGGTACTGATTTTGTCGAGGCGACACGCGATCTTGACCCCGCAGAAACGCTGTTTATTGTCTGCTCGAAAACCTTCAAAACACTCGAGACATTGACCAACGCCCAAACCGCGCGCGCTTGGGTTTTAAGCAAATTCGAAAATGAGCAGGCAATAGCGAAGCATTTTGTTGCCGTGTCGACCAATGCCGAGGCGGTTACCCAGTTCGGCATCGATACCCAGCATATGTTTCGCCTTTGGGATTGGGATGGTGGTCGCTACTCGATGGATTCGGCGATAGGTTTGTCGACGATGGTGGCCATCGGGTCGGAAAATTTCCGCGCAATGCTGTCCGGCTTTCATGCCATGGACCAGCACTTTCGCAGCGCACCGTTTGAGCAAAATCTACCGGTCCTGATGGGGTTGCTCGCCGTGTGGTACAACAATTTCTTCGGCGCCCAAACCGTCGCGGTGTTGCCCTATGAGCAATACTTGAAGCGCTTTCCGGCCTATCTGCAGCAATTGACAATGGAGAGCAATGGCAAACACGTCACGCTCGATGGCGCCCGCGTCGATTATCCAACGGGCCCCGTCTATTGGGGTGAGCCCGGCACCAATGGCCAGCATTCGTTCTATCAGCTTATCCATCAAGGTACGTCGTTGATCCCGTGTGACTTTATCGGTTTCTGCCAGGCATTAAATACCTTACAGCCGCACCACGATCTGTTGATGGCGAATCTGTTCGCCCAAACTGAGGCGCTTGCTTTCGGTAGAACGCAAGCAGAAGTCAAAGCGGCGGGAGTACCTGACTGGCTAGTGCCGCATCGCACCTTTGAAGGCAACCACCCCACCAACACCCTACTAGCCGAACGGCTGACGCCGGAAACGTTGGGGAGTCTTGTGGCACTTTATGAGCACAGTGTCTTTACCCAAGGAGCGATCTGGAACATCGATTCATTCGATCAGTGGGGCGTTGAGCTCGGCAAGTCGATGGCGCAGAAAACCCTCCCTGAGTTGACCGACGATGCTGAGCCCTTGCTAAAACATGACAGCTCGACCAATGCGCTTATCCGACGCTACCGTCAACACAGACAAGGGCAATCATGATCCGCATGGTCGATATTGGAACGCCGATTCCGCTATTAACAAGGGGTTGAGTATGAATGCGCAAGCGCTAATAGACACCGCAAGGAGACTGGTCTCAGGCGACAAAGGGTTGCTGGCCATGGACGAAAGCAACCCCACATGTAACCGGCGCTTTGCCCAGTTGGGTATTCCTCAGACCGAGGAGACCCGGCGCGCCTATCGGGAGCTAATTGTGACCACGCCAGGTCTTGGTAAATACCTCAATGGTGCAATTCTCTACGATGAAACAATCCGCCAGCGAACAAAAGATGGCTCCTCATTTAGCGACGCCCTGAGCGGCGCGGGCA
>NZ_JAMFRV010000169.1 GCF_026224925.1 Pseudomonas sp.
AGCATCTGAATCGCGCCTTGCCAATCGCGCTGCAACCCGGCGAGTACTCGCAGCAGGGTCGACTTGCCGGAACCGGAGCCACCAATCAAGCCGAAGCATTCGCCGGGCTCGATCTGTACGTCAGTCACTTGCAGCGCGGTGAAATGGCCTGGCCCGCGCTTGAAGCTCACGTCCAGATTGCTGATGTCCACGAGACTCATGGCCGTTCCTCCAGCACGCTTCGGTCGAGGGTCGGCAACGCCTGCCCATAAGTCAGGGCCGAGGGCCGGCAATTCCACAACGTGCGCGTATAGGGGTGGCTGGCAGTCGCCAGATCCGTCGCTTGGCATCGGTCGACGATTTGCCCACGGTACATAACCATTACCCGGTCGCAATACTTCGCGACCAAGGGCAGATCGTGGCTGATTAGCAGCAGCCCCATACCCCGTTGTTCGACCAAGCCCATGATCAATTCGAGCATTTGGTCGCGCAAGCTGCTGTCCAACGCCGAGGTGGGTTCGTCAGCAATCAACACGCGAGGGTCGTTGATTAACATCGCCGCGAGCATGACCCGCTGGCCCATGCCCCCGGACAATTGATGGGGGTAGCTGTTGTAGAGTGCTGTTGGGTTCGGCAAGCCGACGGCATCGAGCATATGCAGCACTTTCTCTCGACGCTCGCGGCGCCCTAGTCGAGTGTGCAACACCAAGACCTCCTCAACCTGAGCACCCACTTTCAGCACCGGATTAAGCGAATACTTTGGGTCCTGCAGCACCAGCGACAACCGCGTACCGCGCAGCGCTTGCCACTGCCTGGCGCTCAGCCGGAGCAGCTCATTGCCGCCGAAACGTAAATGCTCGGCGATGACCTGACCGGGGTGCGGCACCAGTCCCAGCAGGGCACGCGCGGTCAGGGATTTTCCCGAGCCGGACTCTCCCACCAAAGCAACTTTTTCAGTGCCCACAGTGAAATCGATGCCCTTGACCACCTCGACTGGTTCACCGTCCCGCCCCGGAAATCTCACCCGCAAGCCCCGTACATCAAGCAACGAATCATTAAGCGCCATGGCGAGGATCCAGAACATCGCGCAGGCCGTCGCCCAGCAGATTGAAAGACAGGCTTGTCAGCAAAATGGCAATACCCGGTGCGGCGGCGACCCACCATTGATCGAAAATCACACGGCTGCCATCAGCGACCATAGAGCCCCATTCGGCCGTTGGCGGCTGCACGCCAAGGCCGAGAAAGCCGAGCCCGGCGGCGGCCAGAATGATGCCGCCAAGATTCAATGCCACCCGGACAATTACCGATGGCAAGCACAGAGGCAATACATGACCGAGTAACAGCCTCGGGCCGCGTATGCCTTGCAAATGCGCAGAGGCCAGATAGTCACTATGGCGCAGCACGCTAATCTCGGCCCGCGCCTGGCGGGCATATGCCGGCCAGGCCGTGAGTGAAAGCGCCAACGCACCGTTGAGCAAGCCTGGCCCGAGAATAGCGACGAACGCCAGCGCCATGACCAATTGCGGGAACGCCATGACCACATCGGTAAACCGCATCAGAATCCGCTCAGGCCAGCCGCCATAAAACCCCGCAGTTACGCCGACCAACAGGCCAATTGGCAATGTCAGAATCAGCACCAGTAACACCAGCAGCAAGGTTGGACGCGAGCCGTAGAGCAGGCGTGTGAACAGGTCACGGCCAAATCCATCGGTGCCCAACCAATGGCTGGCGGACGGCGGCAACAGGCGTTCCTGAATGCTTTGCAGGTTAGGATTGAAACCGCTCAACCATGGTGCAAATACCGCCACCAATACCAACAAAACGATCAGAGATACGCCCACTGTCAACGCTGGCGAGCGACGCCATAACGGTGTCGCAGACACACGTTCGAAAGCCACGGAGACACTCATGACAAACTCCGTGTACGCGGGTCGATCATGCTGGCGAGCACATCAGCCACGCCATTGACCGCGACGAAACAAAGGCCGATGACCAAGGTGCTGCCGAGGATTGCTGGAACATCGCCAGCGAACAGTGCGGTGGTCAGATAGCGGCCGATACCGGGCCAGGCGAAGACGGTTTCCGTGAGGATCGAACCTTCCAGCAATCCGCCATAGGCCAAGGCTACTACCACCACTAAGGTGCCCGCGACATTTGGCAAAACGTGGCGCAACAGTACGCGACCACGTCCGGCGCCTTTGGCCAACGCCGTGACCACATATTCTTTGCCCATCTCGCCGAGCAAAGCGGAACGGGTAAGTCGACAAATCCCGGCCATGGCATAAAACGCCAACACCAGCACCGGCAACACCAGATGCGCGAAGGCGTTAACCAAAGCGCCCTCCTCGCCAGAGCGCCAGGTGTCCCACAGCATCCAGCCACTGGGCAGATCAATGCTGTACAAATACGTGTCGTCCAGACGACCGGGGCCTGCCGCCCAGTGCAATTTTGCGTAGAACAGCAACAACATCAGCAGACCGAGCCAGAACACCGGCACCGAATAGCCGATCAATGAAACCAGACGCACCCACGTATCCACCCAACCACCGGGTTTCCAGGCGGCGAGCAAACCCAACGACAGACCAAAACTGGCCCCTACTAAAATAGCCAGACTGGCGAGTTCCAGAGTGCCCGGCAACGCGCGGTGCAGCTCCTGAAATACCGGCTGACTGGAGGTTGTAGAGGTGCCCAGATCGCCATGTGCCAAGCCGTTAAGGTAACGACCGAAACGCACTGGCCACCGCTGATCAAATCCAAGTTCGGTACGTACCTGAGCCAACGTTGATTCGCTGGCGCGGTCCCCGGCAATGCGTAACGCCGGATCAACCGGCGACAGCGTGGTCAACACGAAGGTGAATAGCAGCAGGCCGATCAGGGTGACCGCCAAGGTCAACAACCCCCTGGCGGCTATCTGGATTCGACGTAAGGCAACTGCCCTCACTTAGTCTTGCTCACCTGATCGAAATACGGCAGCGAGACGGCGATATTTTGCAGTACACCTTGAACGCCATCGTGAACCGCGACCTGATTTTGCCCTTGCAGCGCCACTACAAATGGCGAATTCTCTTGCACCGATTTCTGCAACTGACCATACAACGCGATGCGCTTCTGCGGATCACGCTCCGACGCTGCGGCACGGGTATCGGCGCTCAGTTGCGGGATGTTCCACTGTGTACGCCAGGCCAAGGTCTTCGGTCCATTGGCGACGTTGTAGGTGAAGGTACCCGCATTGGAATTAGGGTCCAGGTAATCCATGCCCCAATAGGTAAAGATCAGCTGAAAATCGCGGCTGCGCATTTTCGCCCATAGCTCGCTTTCTACCAATGGACGTACTGCGATGTCGATACCCGCTTTGGCGAAGCTCGCTTGCAATGCTTGGGCAATATCGGTGTAAGGCGGCTGATTGAAGACATTCAGCTCGACCTTGGTACCTTCGGCGATTCCGGCTTTTTTCAGGATGCCCTTGGCTTTATCCACGTCCAACTTAAACGGCGTATCGCTGACCGAGCCGGCCACGCCTTTAGGCACAAAGGCCTGGTGGACGCTGTACTGACCCTTCAACAAATCCTTGGAAATGCTTTGATAATCCACCAGCCACCGAGCAGCTTCCCAGAATCCTGGATTCTGTAAGGCTGGCACCTGCGTGTTGCCGCTGTTGATGCCCAGGTAATAGATCATTGATGAGGGGAAGCGCTGGATGGTCAGGCCCTTCTGTTGTTCCAGAGCACTGAACTGGTCTGCACCTAAATCATAAGCAAGGTCAGCATCACCCTGCACCACCAACAGACGACGCGTTGCGGGATCAGTGACGTTTTTGATGATGACCGTTTTCAATTTCGGCGCGGTGGCGGCATGCGGATTAGCCTGTAACACCACGGCCTCATGCGGGGTGTAGGCGCGCAATGCATAAGCGCCGGAACCGGCTGAATGGTTCTTCAGCCAGCCATTGCCCAGGTCTGCGCCTTGCGCGTGCTTATCGACTTCCACAGCATCGACAACAAAGCCAACAGGGGTGGCTGACAGGATACTCAAGGCAAACACGCTACCCACCGCCGCGGGCCAAGCAATTCGAACGTGATGTTCATCAACCTTGGTCAAGAATCCGCTTACATTGTCGGCAGTCCAACCCAGCTCTCCCAGAATGAACGACGGTGACTTGTTCAACTTGACGACGCGACTCAGCGAATAGATCACGTCCTCAGGGCGTACTGGGTCGCCTGAGGAGAACGTCGCGCCAGCACGCAACTCAAACACCAGGCTTTTGTCGTCGCTGCCGGCCTGCCAGCTTGACGCCAATGTCGGAACCAACTTGGACGGATCGTGGCGGTCTGGTTCAAGCAAACGCTGATATAGGTTGACCAAGGTGTTGGTCGAAGTAATTTCGAAGCTCTCGGCGGGGTCCAGACTGACAATATCGTCAATCGAACGCGCCACCACCAACGTGTCCGGCGGCGTCAGCGCCCATGCCGAACCGCTGATTGCCATAGCCATTGCCAAAGTCGAAACGCGCCGCATCGTGGAGTTCCTTAAGATGAATCACCGTACGTGGGCGCCGAAGATATATTCCATTTAGGAATTAAAAAAATAACCTTTAGTCATTACCTTAGAGCTTTTTACTGTCGGATCTGCACCCCATGCCTTCGGACACTGCGGACTTAAAATGCATACTTAGCATATTAAAAATATCACTAAATTACTAAAATACATAATTAGCATATAACCAAACATCACTTCACATCTATTTCTTATAGGCTTAACGTCGACAAATGACCGACCCCTTTGCCAGGTGGAGGAAGCGCTATACAACTTCCTCTGGAGCTCTACCGGCATGACCGCCCATTACACCTCTTCTGCTCTTCTGGACCTAACCGCCGACGTGCTCATCATTGGCGGAGGCCTCGCGGGAGCGTGGGCGGCGGTGGCGGCAGCACGCGAGGGCAGCCGAGTCATTCTGGTGGATAAGGGCTACTGCGGCACCAGCGGCGTTACCGCTACCGCAGGCCCTGGTCATTGGTGGGTGCCGCCGCAGCCCGAAGCCCGTCGGGCTGCAATCGATAAACGTTTGGCAACCGCCTACGGACTGGCTGACCCACGCTGGATGGCCCGCGCCCTCGACACCACCTGGACCAGCCTGCCAAGCCTTGCCGGTTATTACAGTTTCCCTCAAGACGAAGCCGGCGTTACTCAGTATCGCGGCCTTCGCGGCCCGGAATACCTGCGCGGTCTGCGTCGTTTGGTAGAAGACAGCGGTGTCACCATTCTCGATCACAGCCCGGCCCTGGAACTGCTGCGTAATCAGCACGGCGCTATTTCTGGCGCCCGGGGTTGGAGGCGCCAAGCCGGTGGTGACTGGCAGGTACGTTGCGCGGCCGTAGTCGTTGCCACTGGCGGCTGTGCATTTCTATCGCGTTTGCTTGGCAGCCACACCAACACCGGCGACGGTTACCTAATGGGCGTCGAGGCAGGTGCGGAATTGTCCGGCATGGAATTCTCCAACTACTACGGCATTGCGGCGGCGGGCAGCACCATGAGTCGTTCGATGGTTTACAGTTTCGGCGACTATTTCGACGCCAGCGACCGTGCCCTGCCCATCCATCAAGGGCCGACATTCACTGAAGAGCTGGCCCGCGCCCTACTCCATGGCCCGGTGTACTGCCGTTTGAATCGTGTTCCCACGCATATTCGCCAGCAACTACCAACAATCCAACCGAACCTGATGCTGCCGTTTGATCGACGTGGCATTGATCCCTATCGCGAGCGTTTCGCCGTCACGCTGCATGCCGAAGGCACCATACGCGGCGTCGGTGGCCTGCGTACCATCGACGACGACTGCCAGACCACCGTGCCAGGCCTGTTTGCCGCAGGTGATGCAGCCAGCCGTGAACCTATCGCTGGCGCGACCTCAGGCGGCGGTGCACAGAACTCGGCATGGGCGCTGTCGTCCGGGCAATGGGCCGGACGTGGTGCCGCCCGCCTGGCCCGAGAACAGCCTGTCGTACAGGGTCGTCTGCAAGGGTTTCAGGGGCTGGGCCTGAGCCGCAAAATCATCACCCTCAAAAGCGATAATCAGGGGTTGATTCAGCGCATTCAGGCCGAAGTTCATCCGCTGGATAAAAACCTGTTCCGCTCAGGCGAACAACTGGGACGCTCGTTGCAGACGCTTGATTCAGTCTGGGATCAAGTTCGCCATTCTTCCCTCGCCGCCGATCAAAATCCATTGCGTGCCCGTGAACTTGTGGCCATGGCCGCCACCGCCCGATGGTGCTACAGCGCAGCACAACAACGTCGGGAAAGTCGTGGCATGCACCAACGCAGCGACGTACCACAGCAGGATTCACAGTTCGATGGGCATTTCCGAGTGGGCGGTTTTGATCGGCTCTGGAGCCGCCATGACCCACTGGTTGTCTCTGCCCCTTCATCCGTTGTAGGTGCCCAGCAATGATCGAACTTATCTATTCTGACTTGTGCAACGGCTGTGGCAAATGTGTCGAAGTCTGCCCGACCAATGCGTTGAGCCTGGGAACAGACGCCATTCCATTGATCCGCGATCAATCGGCCTGCCAGACCTGCTTCATGTGCGAGCTGTATTGCGTTAGCGATGCCTTGTATGTCGACCCGGATTGCGAGCAGCCGCGCAGCCTTGATCCCCACGCCATTCGCAACAGCGGATTGCTCGGTCAATACCGCAGGGATTCCGGCTGGAACGAATGGGCCGAAAATCCTCACTACCAGAACCAACACTGGCGCATGGACGGGATTTTCGCCTTGGCGCGTAGTGCCGAGCTCCAACCGAAGCTTGCTGCGCTAAAGCCTACAAAATTGTAGGAGCGCGCTTGCCCGCGATGGAGCGCGCAGCGGTCCTAACTAGACAGTCAACTCCCCCAACGATGTCGAAACATGTTCATCCAGATAAGCCCGCCCCGGCACGTCAGCTAACAAGCTCTGGGTGTAAAGCTGGGTCGGTGACTGGAAAACTTGCTCACTAGCGCCCTGCTCAACGACCTTTCCGCCGCGCATAACCACGACCTGATCAGAGATTTGCCTGACGACTGCCAGGTCGTGGGAAATAAACAAATAGCTGAGGCCCAAATTCCGTTGCAAGTCTGCCAGCAGCGCTAATATCTGCGACTGCACCGATGCGTCCAGTGCCGACAGGGGCTCATCCAACACCAGCAACTCAGGGTCCAGCGCCAATGCCCGGGCAATCGCTACCCGTTGACGCTGCCCCCCTGACAACTGCGCCGGGTGACTGTGCAATAACCGCAACGGCAGTTCGACTTGTTCCAGCAGGCTTGTAACTCTCTGACGTCGCCATTCTCGATCGCCGATGGCAAACGCTTGCAGCGGCTCGGCAATTATTTGCTCAAGCGTAAATCGTGGGTCCAGCGATGCGTAGGGGTTTTGGTAGACCACTTGTATACGCCGCCGCAACGCCTGCCAATCACGACGGGATTGATGCCCGATGTCCTGCCCATCGAACAGCACCCGCCCGAGGTCAGGGCGCTCAAGGCCAAGCACTATCCGCGCGGTCGTGGTCTTACCAGAACCCGATTCGCCGACCAGACTGGTAGTACCGTGACGCTTCACCAAGAACGATACATCGTCCACAGCAGCAGGTCCGGGGTTGCGCCAAGTCGAGAAATCTTTACGCAAATGCTCAACCTGTAACAGTGGTGGCAGCGCGATGACAGAGGACTGCTGACGAGGCGTTGCGAAGGGCACGGGTCGTTTTTGAACCCGGGACAGGCTCGGCGCGGCCGCCAGCAATTGCTGGGTATAGGCATGCTGAGGATGATCAAAAATCTGCCGTGCGTTGCCGGTCTCGACAATTCGGCCACGGTACATGACGATCAATCGGTCAGCACGATCCAGGGCAACCCCCAAGTCGTGCGTAATCAACAGCACCGCTGCTCCGCGATCACGAGCCAACGTCTGCAAACGATCGAGAATCTGTCGTTGCACACCCACATCCAGAGCGCTGGTCGGCTCGTCAGCGATAATCAGCGCTGGATTGTTAGCCAGGGCAATTGCAATCAGCACGCGCTGACGCATACCACCCGATAATTGATGCGGAAAACTGCGCGCCACGCGTTCGGTATCCTGTAGCCCGACCTCCAGCAGCAACTGCCGCGCTCGCACACGTGCGGCCGAACGTGGAACGCTGTGCACCGTCATGGCCTCGCACAATTGGCTGTCGATACGTTTGACCGGGTCCAGTGACATCCCAGGATCTTGCGGCACGAAGCCCAGTAGTCGCCCACGGATACTTCGCCACCGTCGCTCGTTGGCGCCCATCAGTTCCTCACCTGCCAGACTGATGCTTCCCCCTTCGATTCGGGCGTTACCGGCCAATAAGCCGACCAACGCGGCAGCCGTGGTTGATTTACCAGAACCGGATTCACCCACCACTGCAACGGTTTCACCAGCGCGCAATGAAAAACTGATTTGGCTGACGCCGTCTACCTTACCGTCCGCAGTTTGATAACTAACGGTCAAGCCGCAGACATCAAGAACGGCACTTTCGGATGTACTCATTTTGATAATCCCTGGGTATCTTGCACGGCTCTGGCCAATTGGTTGGCTGCAAGCACCACCGCAGCCACAACCATTCCCGGCAAGCTGGTGTACCACCAGGCTGCGATCATGTAGTTGCGCCCTTCCGAAATCAGCAACCCCCATTCTGGCTGGGGCGGCGGCGCACCGAACCCGAGAAAGCTCAACGCCGAGACCGACAACACTGCGCTACCAAACTCCAGCGCCGCCAACGCCAGCACCGGCCCGGCCGCATGCGCCAGAATATGGCGGCGGATAATGGTCCACGGCCCGACGCCACAGCATGCGGCCGCTTCAACAAACACACTGGTACGCCAGCGCAGCACCTCTCCCCTGACCAATCGAGCGAACGTGGCGACCGAAGACAGCCCTACCGCCAACGCAATGTTGAGGGTGCCGAAACCCAGTACGGTGATAACCGCCATGGCCAGCAACAGCGAAGGAATCGCCATAAGCACTTCCACCAGCCGCATCAAAACCGAGTCCAGCACACCACCGAAAAAACCGGCAATCACGCCCAAGAAAACTCCCGTTCCCAACGCGATCAAGACGGCAAGGGCCGTTGCGTGCAGCGATAACGCCGCGCCGTGAACCGTTCGGCTGTAGAGGTCGCGCCCTAAGTAATCGGTGCCGAACCAGTGAACGGCATTTGGACTCTGCAATGCCTGTGCCGGCACCCCAAGCAGTGGATCATAGTGGCTGAATGCGCCGGGAAATAGTGCCCATCCCAGCGCCAACAACAGGACCGCTATACCCAACGGCAATAACGGACGACGACGCAAAATGGCAAATATGCGTGCCCTTAGGCGGGACAGGGGGAGTGGAGCTGCGTAAATGGCCTGCGCTGGCAGCGATTCGCTCAGCTGTTCACTCATCGTCCTGCCCTCTTGCCGACAGCGGCCATACGCGGATCCAGTAATGGATAAATTAAATCAACCAGCAGATTGACCGTAATGAAGATGGCCGCCGCCAATACCACTATGCCCTGAACCACAGGAATGTCCTGAGCACTGACCGCTCCCTGGGCCAGACGGCCCACTCCCTCGCGAGAAAAGACTGTTTCGGTTACCACTGAACCTGCCAGCAGATTGCCGACGATCACTCCCGACAGGCTCAACACCGGGATCGCCGCGTTATGCAGTAAATGCACAAGCAGCAAGCGTCGAGGACTGACGCCTTTTGCGATTAACGCCTCGGCGAAAGGTTGCTGGCGCACGGCCGACAATGAGCGCGCCAGCACTTGCGCAATCACTGCAGCGGTGGGTATGGCCAAGGTCAGCGCAGGTAGCACCAGCGAGACGAAACCGCGATTACCCATGGCGGGGAACCAGTGCAGAGAAAATGAGAATCCTTGCAACAGCAACAGCCCTACCCAAAACGTCGGCAGCGAAACCGACAAAGCAGGCAAGCCCAGCAGCAGATCGCGTAACAGGCTCCAGCGGGTAAGGCTTGCAATCAGAGCCAGCGAGATACCTGCGAGCAAGGCAATACCCAATGCCAAAAAACTCAGCGCGGCGGTTGCGGGCAGCGCTTGGCGTAACGATTGAGCTACGGGCTCCCCGCTCTGTATCGAACGCCCAAAGTCGAGGTGCACGGCGCGCCACAGGGCAATGCCGTATTGCACGATCAAAGGCTCGTCCAGATGGTATTCCGCGCGCAGGGCTGCGACTTGTTTCGGGTCAACCGTGCTCTGTTCTCCACCTTGATTGAGCATGATGCTCACTGGGTCGCTTGGCAGCGCGTAGAGGATCAAAAATGACAAGGTGAATGCCGCCCACAACACCAGCAGCGCCTGCCAGCTTCGACTGAAGAGGTAGATCGTCAGCTGCCACAGCGGCCGGCCAGCTCGGGCGGATACCCCGCCGTTAATGCTTGCAGCCAATGGAATATCGCTCATGGCACGCTCCTATCGCTGCAACCAGGTATCGAGAAACTGCAAACGCGTCGAAGCCTCGTAATGCAGGCCACGCACCTGTTTGCCATGGGCCAGTACCGTCACTAATTCGATCAGCGGAATGGCATGCCCCTCGCGAAGCAATACTTCACTGGCTTGATCGATCAGAGCCTGTCGCCGTCCGCTGTCCAGTGTCGCTGCCGACTCTTGCAGAATCTGGTCCACGGCCGACGGATCACGAGAGTTGACGTTGTACCCCGGCGACTGGAACACGGAGCGAATCACGTCGGGATCCGCTCGGGTCAGGTTGAAAAACGTCAGGCTGATATCTCCACTGGCTCTCAACGCCGTGACTTGGCTGATGGTGGTTTTGTTCAGGTGCAAATCGATACCGACCAAGCGCAGTTGCTGCTGGATCAACTCAAGGATTGGCGTGGCCTGCCAATAATCCAGACGCAGGGCAAGCCGCTGGCCGTCGCGAACCCGGATGCCATCGTTCC
>NZ_JAMFRV010000170.1 GCF_026224925.1 Pseudomonas sp.
GATTTGCCGGAAATGCTATGTTCATCCGGAGGTGCTCGACGCCTATCTCGACGGCACGCTTGCCGCGAGCTTGAAAGACGACATAGACGCGACGCTGACCGATGAGATTTCAGACCTGACACCGGAGGAGGTCGCCGTGCTGGCTTTCCTGCAGCGCCGCCTGAATGGTTCCGCGAAGGGCGCGCGCAAGTGACGTTGTGGTGGCCGCTCAAACTGGGCTGGAAGGCGTTCGACGGGCTGATCTCGCGCAACGGCATCGAAATCAGCGGATACATCGCTTTCACCGTCATGCTGTCGCTGTTTCCGTTCATGATCTTCCTGGTCTCGGTGACGGGTTTCTTCGGTGACACGAGCACCGGTGAAAACTTCCTGAGCACCATGGCCGTCTTCGCGCCGCCCGAAATGATGAAGACTCTGCTGCCGGCGATTCAGCAGGTGACGCAGAATCGTAGCGGCAGCTTGCTGACCATTGGGTTGGCGCTTGCCCTCTACTCCGCTGCTTCGTCGGTTGCGGCACTCCGGCTGGCACTGAACCTGTCCTACGGCGTTGAGGAAACGCGCTCGTTCTGGTGGCGCAAGCTGCAGGATTTCGCGATCGTCATTGTCGGCTCGGTGCTGGTCACACTGCTGTCGGTGGCGGTCATCCTGGGGCCGTGGGTTTGGCGCGTGGTTGCATGGTTCACTTTCGTGAATCCGGCCGATCAGGAGCTTTGGCATATTGCGCGCTATAGCGCCGCCTTGGTTGTTTTGGCTATCGGCGTGGTTGCCCTCCACCGAATCCTGCCGAATGCCGTTTTGTCGTTTCGGCAGATTTTACCCGGTGCGTTGACGACCACGATCATTTGGATTGTGACCGCCAGCCTGCTCACCCTCTATTTCGGCAAATTCGCGGACTACGACGCCACTTACGGCAGTCTTGGCGGAGTCATCGTTACGCTGATGTTCTTCTATATCAGCGCCATCATCTTTATATTCGGTGGAGAGCTGAACGCGGCGCTGCTGGCGCACGCCGAAAAGCACGCACCGCCCCCAAACCCGGAGCTGCAATCATCAATACCTTTAAAAACCTGACCCTACTGTCCGCGCTCGTCCTGGCGCTTCCAGCCGCCGCGGAAGATATCGGCAGCGTCAACACCACTTTCAAATTCCTGGGCCCCGACAACAAGATCGCGGTCCAAGTCTTCGACGACCCGATTGTCGATGGCGTCTCCTGTTACCTGTCCGCCGCGCGGACGGGTGGGATCAAGGGCGGCTTGGGCTTGGCCGAGGACACTTCCGACGCGTCAATTGCCTGCCGGCAGGTCGGCCCGATCACCATCAAGAGCAAATTCGACCCCGGCGACGAAGTCTTTACCGAGCGCCGTTCCCTGATCTTCAAGAAACTGCGCGTCGTGCGGTTCCTGGACCAGAAGCGCAACACGCTGGTCTATATGGCCTATAGCGACAAGCTGATCGACGGGTCACCGAAGAACAGCATCAGCGCGGTTCCGATCATGCCCTGGCCAGCGGGAAATACGCCCGGCAAATAGGACCGGGATCCGGTCAAGACGGAACGAAGCCCCCTGCCCTCGGTTTCAAGCAACAGTGTACGCTTGAAACTGCAACGGAATTTTGGGGATGAACAAGGTCGC
>NZ_JAMFRV010000171.1 GCF_026224925.1 Pseudomonas sp.
ATGATCCCGAGCATGTCCTCGCCCTTGAAAACGCTACTGCTGTAAGAGAGCGGTATGTTTTCAATGCGATCCGGTAGCTGACCATCATCGGCATCCCAGAAGTAACGCTGACCAAGGACCAGAGCGATATTGTCGTACGTGGTAAAACCATCCACTTGCGTCTCAATACACACCGGCAACAACTGGTCATCGTCACATAGAAACTTGATGAACTCGCCTTTGGCCTCTTCCAGGCATTTAAGCAAGTTAGCAACGAAGCCCAAGCGCTGCGGATTCTTGACGTAGCGAACTGGCACGTTGCTAAGACCCGCAAACGAGTCGACAACCACCTTAATCTCTTCAGTGCGGCAATCGTCGCAAATCACAATCTCGTAGTTCGTGTAGGTCTGGTTCAGCGCACTGTGCAGCGTTCGCTGAAAAAACCGTGGGTTGTAGGCAGGGATGACGATACTGACGAGGGGTAGTGGATTCACGGCGAGAGCTCACAAGCGGCGGGCGCTGCGCTCGACCAGCGAGCGCCCTGAACTAATAAAATAATAACGAACTGCGATGGCTGCAGGTCGCGGGGGTCGAACCCGGACTTTAGATCTTGTTGAACAGGCCCAATTGAGAAATTTTGCTGAACGCCAGCTGTGCAGCGGACAGCATGGTGGTCTGCAAGGTCAACTGGGTGTAGGACGCCACTGGGTCCGCATCTCGAATCGCGCTTTGGGCAATGGTATTGCCATTGGTCAAGGTGTCGTTGGTGGCGCTTTGGCTGATCAAAATAGCTTGCCGGGCACCAGAATTACTACCAGCGCTTGAGACCAGCGTTTCGGATTGAGTCAAGTTGCCCAGTGCGGAATCCATGGCAGTGCTCAACTTTTGCAACGCGACCGGATCACCGTCTGCTGGCGTATTCAGCGCAGTGATGGCCGCGCCCAAGGTGTTCAGAATATTCTGCGACTGATGCGTATTGGGTTGAACCGTAAACGTGTCCGTTGCCGCGGGGGAGCCGCTGAGATTAAAGGTAATCCCGGCCGCCGTGGCAGTAGTCGTAGTCACTGGTGGCGTAGCGGTGTTGGTCGTGACCACTGTGCTGCCGCTAGAAACCGGCTTGCTATTGGCTGTGATCGGTGAGGCATATAAATCAAAGGCCGTGGCGCTGGTGAACTTGAGGATTGCGCCGCCTGGCGGGAAGCTGCTGTTGTACGCGGTAGCGTTAGTTTCGGCAGAGCTGGTAATAACCGTGGTCGACGCGTTGCCTGCGCTACGCGAAGTCGCGAACGTATCGGGCGCGGCCGTCACCTGGAAACTGTGACCCGCCATAGCCGCATCTGCAGTAGCTGTAGTCGCGTTATCGGCCGCACTGAGGTTGGTGTTGAGGTTCAGCGTCAGGCCACGAAAACCGATGGTCTGGGTCGAAGCATTGGCCGAACTGAAGGTGCCGTTCTGGCCAGCTTCAGCGGTAACGTCAGTACCCGAGGCATCAGTGATTTTGTATTGCGTGCTGCTAAGGAAACTGACTGTGTACGGCTGACCGCTGCTGAACGAAGAGTTGAAGGTCGCACTGTTCGAGACTTGGCCACCAGACAACGTTATCCGCCCATCATCCACCGCGGGCGAGGTCATGCTGGTGGACGTACGCGTGGTGTTGACCGCCTGCTCGAACGCAGCCCAACCGGTGGTGTTGGTTGCAACAGTCAACCCGTTGCCAATCGGAACAGTGGTCGAAGTCTGGTCACCGTTATAGCTATAGGTGCCGTCCGCATTCTGTGAATACGGCGGCGTCGAAGACTTGGAGCCAGAAAAGAGGTACTGCCCGTTAGCGTCCTGGCTGTTCATCAGCGACAGCACCTGACCCTGAATTTGTGTCAATTCAGCAGCGTTTGCTTGGCGGTCTTTATCGGTATTGGTGCCGTTGGCGCCGCCGACGATCAATTCCTTGGCTCGCTGCATCGCGTTTGTAATAGCGGTCAGTGCCGACTCTGACTGGGTCATTGTCGCGGTGGCCGAAGTGATGTTGGCCGTGTACTGGTCTAGCATAGAGCTCTGTTGCCCGAGCTGCAGCAAACGTGCCGCGCCTGTAGGATCATCCGCTGCTGTATTGACCTTGGTCCCACTGCTGACTTCCTGGCCAGTGGTCAGCGTGTTGTTATAAATGCGCTGGTAGTTGGCCGCACTCGCGTCGAAAAACTGACTGGTAGAAATTCGCATGATTTACGACCCTTAGAGAGCGTTGATCAAAGTGGTAAACATGTCTTGTGCAGTTTTGATGATCTGCGACGAGGCGGTGTAGTACTGCTGATACTTGACCAGGTTGGCGGTTTCTTCGTCGAGGCTGACGCCGGAAACCGAATCCCGAGCGCTTTTGGCCTGGGTGACGATGGCGGTGGTCGCCGCACTGTCGCTCTTGGCCTGGGCCGCCTGGGCGCCGACCGTTTCTACCAATTTGCCGTATGCATCAGACATGCTCATGCCGGTGCCGGTACTGGTAACGCCAACCGTTTGTGTGGTTTGCAAGGCTACGGTCGCGGCAGAGTTACGGTTGTCCGAAGACCCTGCGGCCGCCATCGAGACGCTGTAACTATCGTTCTCGGTCGGCGTGCCGGAAATGGTCATCTGGAAGGTGAAAGACTTTTGCACCGGTGGCGTGGCGCCATCAGTGATCGCATTGCCGCTGGCATCGACCATCGGCACAGTCAGGTTCAACGTGTTGGCCTGCCCTGGAACAATCGAGCCAGTACCAATCGAGTTGCCCTTGGCGTCGAACATGGTGTAGCTCTGCGCGCCGGAGGTTGTAGCGCCGAACACCAATTTGACCGGGGTTGAGTTGGCTATGCCGGTACGCAGGTCTGCACTGCCGGCCGCATCGTAGATGTCCAATTGGGTAGTCAGCGTCGGCTGCTGCGAAATCGTGGTAGTGCCTTTGTTGCTGGAGCCGGCCGATGCAGACAACGGGGCCGCCGCCGCGAGGGCATTGGGATCGGTCATGGTGGTGGTTATGTTCGACGCAGCATTGCGCGTCGGTGTGACCTTGAAACTATCGCCCGCGCTGAAATTCCCACCGTTTTGTGCCAGAGAAAATCCGTCGATAACTGGCGGTGGCGTGGTGCCAAGGTCGTAGGAACCCATACTTGTGCCGTCCGGCAGACGTTGAACGCTGTATGCCGTGGCGCTAGTGAACGTGACCTGGTAATCGTTGGTGGTGATCTTGCTGGTGTCGGCAATGGTCACATCGAGGTTGCCCGAACCGGCGCTGTTACCCGCAGTGGCGATACTGCGCTGGCTGACCTGAGCAGCCGTGTTGATGCTGCTGAACAGGTTCGAACCGAAGGCACCGTTAAGGTCCACACCCTGGTTCAACTGGCTGTTGATCTTGTCGGAGACTGACAATGCAACACGACCCAGTTCGTTGACGGCGGGTGCCAATACGTCACTGCGATAGCGCAACAAGCCACCAATGCTGCCGCCGGTAATGACCGAGGTCACGTCCGACTTGCTTGATCCGTAGCTTAACGACAAGTTGAATTGGGTAGGGTCATTCGCGCTTGGAGCGGCAGACAATGTATTAACCGTGGTGCCACTGACCAACGTTTGTCCTGTACCAATGGTAATGTCGTAACTGCCATTGTTTTCGCTGACTTTGGCGCCCACTAACAAGTTGAGCTGACGCACCGCCTCGTTACGCGAGTCAAGCAGGGTGTTGGGAGTCGTGCCACCGGCCGAGGCTTGGGTAATCTGTTTGTTCAGGTTAGCGATCGAAGTCGACAACGTGTTGACCTGCCCGGCAAGCGTGGTCAGTTGCCCATTGATGTCGGTGTTTTGGCTGGTCAGTTGCGCTGAAATCGCGTTGAAACGACTGCTCAAGGCGTTGGCGGTCGTCAACAACTGCGAGCGGCTGCCCGCATCAGTTGCAGTGGTCGAAACTGCTTGCAACTGAGTGAAAAAGGTCTTCATTACACTCGCGATGCCGGTGCTGGCATCTGAAAGCAAGGTGTCGGTCGCACCCACTTGCCCAAGGAAGGCGGAGGTGTCGGAGTCGAGCGCAGTGCTGGTTTGCAATTGTGTGTCGAGGTAGCTGTTGTAGATGCGACGCACATCCATCAGCGTGGTACCGGTGCCGACGTAGCCGATCCCGATGTTCTGCTGTGCCGAAGCACCGGTAATAACCTGCTGACGCGAATACCCGACGGTATCGACGTTGGCCATGTTGTTACTGATGGTGTTTAGCGCTGCAGAACTTGCAGTCAGCCCCGAAAGCCCAATTGAAATCAGAGACATGGTTCAAGCCTTATAAAGTCGTGGAAGAGCCCGCTGCGGCGTAGTTTTGGTAACTCTTCATCTGCTTGGCGATTTGCGAAATCTTGCTGGCGTAGTCCGGGTCCGTGGCGTAACCGGCCTTTTGCAGCTCTTTCACAAACTGTTCAGGGTTATCGGCAGACTTCAGCACACCTTGATAGCGATTATTGTTCTGCAGCACAGTGACCAGGTCATGGAAACTGTCGGCGTAGGAATCGTAGGAACGGAAGTTCGCCGTCTCCTTGACCATCTGACCGTCACGAAACTCGCTGGTAATCGCTCGCGCTTCAGGCCCCTGCCAACCGCCCTGAGCCTTGATGCCGAACAGGTTATGGCTGTTGCTGCCGTCCTGCTGACGCATGATCGATTTGCCCCAACCGGTTTCCAGCGCAGCCTGTGCCACCAATACCGTTGGGTCGACGCCGATACGTGCTGCAGCGTCCTTGGCCAGCGGCAACATGGTCGCGACGAACGCATCCTGACTGGCGAAGGTTTTGTTGCCGGGCGCCAAGGGTATCTGGGCCATGGCCCGACCCAAAATTTGTATCGCGCCCCCGGAGGCCTTCAGCGACGGGTTTTGCGTCCAGTCGCCATTTCCAGCGAACGTGGCGCCATTACGAACGGCAGCCTGGGCGGTACCGGTAATGGCGCTGCTTGCACCCGCCTCGCTCGCGGCCTGACTGAGCGTGGCGCCGGTCGCCGGGACGATGTCTGCCAGTAAGCGGTCAGTGAGGGTGGTCGGCAATGACAAGCGTCGTGCGTTGAGCTTGGCGACGTCGTTGTGTACACCGCCGTTGATGGCAGCAGTGGCCGCAGCCAGTCGATGATCAGCAGCCACCGAACGCGACGCCCACAGTGGTCGCTGAGCGATTTGCAGGGCCAGACCGGTTTGCTTGATGACCGCGCCGTCGGTGTCCGAACTACTCGAATCAGCTGCCGTATCCGACGCCGGAGTGAGCAGGCTTGAGCGTTTCAAGTCAGTGTTCTTACCGGCCAACGCTGTCAGGTTGCCGGTGGTGCTCGCAGGGGCTGTTTCCGAGCCTTTGATTTTCGACAGTTGCCGCATCAATACGTCTTGCAGACCAATACCGCCGCCCTGCCGGGACATGGTCACCGCCAGTTGCTGGTCGTACATTTCCTGGTACTGACGCATTTCCGAGGTGTTCATCGGGTTGTCTTTTGCCAACACTTCGTTGGCAGAGCGCATGGACTTGAGCATCTGGCTGACGAACAGCGACTCGAATTCCTGGGCAACTTTTTTCAAGTTACCGGTACTGTCGCGATCGCCAGTTTTCAAGGAGTTCAGACGATTAAGGTCAGAGTACGCACCCGAATCGCTGGCACTTGGTGTTCCGCCGCTCTTAGGCATGTCCATGCGCAGCTCCTTAAATCACGATCAGGTCGGCTTGCAGCGCGCCGGCCTGTTTCAACGCTTCGAGGATTGCCATCAAGTCACCGGGTGCAGCACCGACCTGGTTAACCGCTCGCACGATTTCATCCAGCGTGGTGCCCGGACCGAACTTGAACATCGGGTGCAGCTCTTGCGCCGCATTAAGTCGAGAGCGCGGAACCACTGCCGTCTGGCCGCCGGACAAGGCACCTGGCTGGCTGACGATAGGGTCTTCGGTGATGGTCACCGTCAGACTCCCGTGGGTAACGGCCGCTGGCGAAACCCGAACGTTTTGGCCGATCACGATGGTACCGGTACGTGAATTTATAATGACTTTGGCCGATGCCTGGCCCGGATCGACGTCGAGGTTTTCCAGCATCGACAAATAGTCGACGCGCTGGCTAGGGTCCATCGGCGCTGTCACTCGTACCGAGCCACCATCAAGTGCCTGTGCAACGCCAGGGCCGAGCATGTCGTTGATCTTGTCGACCACGCGCTTGGCAGTGGTGAAGTCAGAGCGGTTAAGGTTGAACGTCAAGCTGTTGCCTTGGTTAAAACCACTCGGCACTGAACGCTCGACCGACGCACCACCGGGGATGCGACCGGAAGACGGTACGTTGACGGTGATCTTTGAACCGTCACGGCCTTCAGCATCGAAACCACCGACGACGAGATTGCCTTGGGCAATGGCGTACACGTTGCCATCGACACCTTTCAGCGGGGTCATCAACAGGCTACCGCCGCGCAGGCTTTTCGAGTTACCAATGGACGACACAGTAATGTCTACCATCTGGCCCGGCTTGGAGAACGCAGGCAGGTCGGCATACACAGCCACCGCCGCAACGTTTTTCAGCTGCACAGTGCCAGAACCGGTCGGTACCTTGATGCCAAACTGCGCCAGCATGTTATTGAAGGTTTGCAGGGTGAACGGTGTCTGCGTGGTCTGGTCGCCTGTACCGTTGAGGCCAACCACCAGACCGTAGCCGATCAATTGGTTAGTCCGCACGCCGGAAATACTGGCGATGTCCTTCAACCGTTCGGCCTGTACGCCGAGAGCGGTGGACGAGAGCAGTACCGCCACCATCAGCTGTTTGAACTTGATCATGTCTATCCCGCTATCAGAAAGGGAACAACGGGCTGAGGAAGAAACGATCGAACCACCCCGGCTGGCTGGAATCGGCAAACGAACCGGTTCCTGAATACGTGATACGTGCATCTGCAACGCGTGTGGACGACACGGTGTTGTCGGTGGCGATGTCATCGGCGCGGATCAAACCGGCAATGCGCACCAGCTCATCGCCGGTATTGAGGGTCATCCACTTTTCACCGCGTACTGCCAGAATGCCGTTGGGCAAGACTTCAGCAACGGTCACCGTGACCGAACCGGTCAGGCTGTTGCTCTGCGCTGCCTTACCGTCACCTTTGGTTGTACGCGCGCCGTTGTAGCCAACGTTGAGGCTCAGGTCGGCGCTGCCCACTGGGTTGGTAGTGCTCACACCCCCACCAAACAACGAGGTCAGGCCGATGCTGTTGCTGCTGTTTTTGGTGATGCCGTTACTGGCCGCTTTGCTGGCATCTGTCTTCTCGGACAACGTGATGGTGATGATGTCGCCAACACGGTAAGCCTTGCGGTCGTCGTACAGGTTTTGCTCAAAACCGGCCTGGTAGATCGAGCCGTTATTGGCGGCTGATGGCAGCGGCGTTCGCGGCAACACCGGCGCGTAGAAAGGGTCATTAGGCTTTGCAACAGGCGCAACACAGCCGGCCAGTAATGCGAGTCCGCAAAACGGGGCTACCAACAGAGCAATCAGTCGGGCAAGGCGCACAACAGGAAGCCGTTTCATGACACTTAAAACCTCGCGGTGTAGCAGGTACTTATCAGGTACCCCATCAAGTTGATCAGGTGACGTGACAGGCCGAACTGGCCCATCAGGGTTTACAGATTTTGCGTGACGTACTGCAGCATCTGGTCAGCGGTGGAGATCACTTTGGAGTTCATCTCGTAAGCGCGCTGAGTGGTGATCATGTTGACCATCTCCTCGACGGTGCTGACGTTCGATGCTTCCAGGGTGTTCTGCTGGGTGGTGCCGTAGCCGTTCAAGCCAGGCGTACCAACTTGTGGCGCGCCGCTGGATGCGGTTTCCAGGAACAGGTTGCTACCTTCTGCTTGCAGACCGGCCGGGTTGATGAAGTCAGCAACCTGCAGGTTGCCGATGATCTGTGACGTCGCAGTGGCGCCCGCCAGAGTCACGGACACCGTGCCGTCTTGGCCGACGGTAAAGGTCTGGGCTTGCTGGGGCACGACAATTGCCGGCTCCAGGGCGTAACCGTTGGCCGTTACGATCTGGCCATTGGTGTCCAGGTGGAACGTACCGTCACGGGTATAAGCAGTGGTGCCGTCAGGCTGGCGAATCTGGAAAAAGCCGCGACCATTGATAGCCAAGTCGAGGGGCTGATCAGTGGTTTGCAAGCTACCAGCGGTGAAGTTCTTTTGCGTACCGACAATGCGCACACCGGTACCCAATTGCAGACCAGAAGGCAGCTCGCTGTCTTGGGTCGATTGAGCACCTGGCTGCCGCTTGATCTGATAGAGCAAGTCTTGAAATTCAGCACGGTCACGTTTGAAACCGGTGGTGGATACGTTTGCCAGGTTGTTGGAAATGGTCGTCAGGTTAATGTCCTGAGCGGCGAGACCGGTTTTGCTGACGTAGAGTGCCGGAAGCATTATTTCTCTCCTCGAGCGCCTGGTATTCGGCGCAAGCTATCAATGGTTAGCTCTGCAAGACTCGCGCCACCGATTCATCGTTGGTTTCGGCGGTTTTCATCATCTTGATGTGCAATTCGAATTGGCGAGACAGCGCCAGCACCTGGGTCATTTCTTCGACCGAATTGACGTTGCTCGCGTGCAGGAACCCGGACTCGACCTGGACGTCAGCATCCGCAGCCGCAGGCTTGCCGTCCTTGGTGTGCAGCAGGCCATCAGGGCCTTTTTCCAGGTTGCTCAGGGCCGGCTTAACCAGCTTGATACGGTCAATTTGCGCCATCACTTTTGGGCCTTCGCCCATCGAGCGAATGCTGATGGTTCCGTCAGCTCCGATTTCGATCTGCTCTTGAGGCGGAACGGCAATCGGCCCGCCGTTGCCCAAGACCGGCAAACCATTGCCAGTGCGCAACACACCGAGCGCGTCAATGTTCAAGCTGGCGGTGCTGGTATAGGCTTCACCACCGTCGGCGGTTTGCACAGCAATCCAGCCACCGCCTTTAACGGCAACGTCTAAATCACGGCCGGTTTCCATCATCGGGCCGTCAGAGAGATCGGTGCCCGGACGCTCGCTCATGGCGTACGCTCGCGAAGGCATGACGTCTCCATACACCGGCATGGAGCGTGCCTGTTCGAGGTCACGCTGGAATCCTGTGGTGCTGATGTTCGCGAGGTTGTTGGCGTGCGCCTTCTGCGCTATCGCGTTTTCCGATGCACCGCTCATGGCGACGTATAGCAACTTGTCCACAGTCTTCCTCCTCTGCCAGACGCTTGCCGCCTGTAGCTGTTCTAATCATGTTTAAGCAATATTCGATCCAACTTGTCGAGACTGATACAAAGCGTTGATTCATTAGCGTAAACGGAGGGGGGCTAGTGGTGAGGGAGTGGGGATTGAGGGAAGGCGGCGGCGGACTGCCACATTTGGCTCAGGCTTGAAAAAACCGCGCCAAAAAAACCTCATTTGTCAGGATGAAGGCCCTGCGGTTCCGCTGATTTACAAGCCAGAACCGCAGGGCCTTCATTAACAGACATACACCGCGCTACTATCACCACACTCCACCAAGGCTTTTTATGTCCTTCCATATCCGAATGATCCTCGCGCTTCTCGTCACCCTGCTAATCGGGTCCGGCGCAGCTTTGGCTCAAAGCGCGCAGTGGTATACATGGCAAGGCGCTACCCGGACGGTATGTGCGCAAAATAGCCCTGGCCCCGGATGGATACGCCTGCGGGGCCCTTATAAAAAATCCGACTGCAGCCTCTGACCTCAATCAGCACCCAGTAAAAAGCCCCGACGCATCGAGGCTTATGCATCGCGCACCTGGTTTAAAGGGCTTGTATTAACGTCTGCATCAACGTCGCCTCTGTCGAGAGTGCCTTAGAACTCGCCTGATAGGCGGTTTGCGCCTGTATCAACGCCACCAGCTCCTCGGTCAGCTTGACGTTCGAGCCCTCCAAAGACCCCGAGACAATACCGCCCAGCCCTCCCACTCTGGGTGCATCCATGTTGGCGATTCCAGACGCGCCGGTTTCTCTCCAGCGGGTGTTGTTATCCGGAGCCAACCCTTGCTCATTGGCAAACGTGGCGAGCATCAACTGGCCGATACTTTTGTTTTCTCCATTGCTGAAACCTGCCCGAATGATGCCATCGACACCGATGCTGACGACTTCGAGCTTCCCCGCGGCATGGCCGTCCTGCTGTACTGACGTACGATCGGTGGTGGCGTTATATTGGGTCAGCTTGCTCATATCGATAACCGTACCGGCTACGCTGCCCCGGGCACCATTGGAGACCCATTTCTCGGTATTTTTTCCCGCATCAACCGCCGTGGACGGGGTCCAACCGGTCAAGGTCAGGCTATTGTTTTCCAGACTCAATCCTTCCCCACCGGCAATGGATTGAATACTGCCATCAGAATTGAACCTAACGCTTGCAGAAGCGGGTTGGCTGGAATTGGGCGTCGTCGGGTTTCGGCCATTGACCAAAACGTGCATCTTCCAGCTGTTGGTGTCGTCCTTGACGAAGTATTGAGTCATCTCGTGCTGATTACCCAAACTGTCAAAAAGAGGTGTGGAGAACGGCTTGCTGAAGGTGGCGATGTTGCTTGGATCAAACACCGGAACCAGCCTGTTCATCACGGCATCACCCTCATCGATACCGTTGACGCCACCTTCGCTTAACGACAGCACAATCGGACCACCGTTGGCGGCAGAACTGGCGCTCCAAACGCCACCGACCTGCTGACTGGGTTTCCACCCAGCCAACGAGAACTCAGTGCCAGAGGTCTTCTTGATCACCTCACGATCGCTAACCAGTGAAATGCTGCCATCCGGCCGCTTGGTAATCGTCGCCACCAGCGGCGAAGTGGTCGTGTTATCGATGGGGTGACGACCATCGATCAAGGTGTACATCGTCCAGTGGCTGTCGTCGGTCTTAACAAAATATTGCTTGAGTTCATGGTCCGCTGGAGGGATTGCAGGTTTGGCCGCGACCCTTATGGTTTCTCGACCTTGAGCGTCCGTGCTTTTTACCTCTACGACCGCCGCCGAGCCTCCATCCCTGATAGTTCTAGTGAGCACTTTCGTATAGGTATCTGGGTGAGTGGGATTAAATCCCGGTAGTGCGGCGAGCGAAGGCAGCGACGCATCAAGATTAATAGTTTGAGCCACTTTGGTGGTCACTTTGGACGCCATATTACTGGTGTCGATTTTCAAATTCGTACGCACGCCGTTGACCACCACCCCCTTGTCATTAACGCCATACCCCTGCAACCGGCTGCCTTCGTTATCAACAATATAGTCACTGGCATCTTTTACAAAAGCCCCGGCACGAGTGTAACTAAGTGCGCCGTTATCGCTGACCACAAAAAAACCTTTGCCTTGTATACGCAGGTCCAGCGTCCGTTGAGAACTTGAGCCCACCTCCCCTTGGCTAAAATTTTGCGAAACGTTCGCCAGCCGCGCACCGGCACCCACTGCGTTGTGACCGCTGCCCAGCATGGAGCTTGAGTACAGCGCAGCAAATTCCGCTCGGGATGATTTGAATCCATGAGTACCGACGTTAGCAATATTATTGCTGGCCACTTCAAGTCTTTTATGGGCAGCGTGCAACCCGCTCAAGGCTGTATTAAATGACATGAATACTCCTATACCACAGGGCGTGGTGTTTTCGTAAATGCATGAGTGTCGCGGGCGAATATCGCCGCGTTATTTATTCTCGCATTAACGAAAGTAGGAATTTTCTAGAACTATTGTAGTGTCTTTCTTAAACTTATTACTTGAAACTACTTATTACACAGGCGTAAAAAAGCCCCTTCGAAAAGAGGCTTTTAAAATACTACCGCAACCCGATTTTTAGCTAACCATCTGAATAGTGGTTTGCATAATAGTGCTTTGAGTCGAGATGGTTTTAGCATTCGCCTGATAGTTGCTTTGCTCACGAATCAGATCGACCAGCTCACTGGTCAAATCCACGTTGGAGTCTTCCAGCGCGTCGCCGACGATTGAGCCCAAGGTGCCCGATTGAGGAGTACCTGTTACCGGTACGCCCGACGCATAAGATTCTTTCCAGCTACTGCCACCCACCGGGATCAAACCCTGCACGTTGGCAAAGTTGGTGATCGACACTTGGCCAATGGTCTTCGATTGACCGTTGGTGTACGTGGCGAACAAGTTACCGGTGCCATCCACCGACAACCCGGCCAGTTGACCCGTCGCGTAGCCGTCTTGAGTTTTGGTGATGACGCCACTGACCGAGTTGGTCTGGGTGGTGGCCAACATGTCGAGCTGGATGCCACCCACTTTGGCATTCGCGCCGTTGCTCGCCCACACGCCAGTAGTACCCACCTGCGCAGCGGGTATCCAACCGGTTAATTCGAAGGTACCGTCTGCGTTGACCGACACAGCACCCGTGCTGGTGGACGCCGTCTTGTCCAATGAGCCATCGGAGTTGAACGTCAGCTTGGTTTCGTCCGCTACCACTGGCGTGGTACCTGGGTTGGCCGCGTTACGACCGTCAACCAAGGTGTACATGGACCAGCTGTTGGTCCCGGTCTTGACGAAATACTGATCCAGAGAGTGCTGGTTACCCTGACTGTCATAGATCGGTGTGCTGGTCGGCGTAGTGTAGCTGGCGGTGTTCGCAGGATCGAACGGGGTTACCGTTGGAACGGTGGCAGTAGAGTTCAGGTTTGACGCGACGGTAATAGTGCCCGTCGGCTTGGGCGACAGGTTAGACGAATCGATCTTCAGGTTGGTCAGCACGCCAGTCACGACGTTGCCGTTAGTATCAACGCTGTAACCCTGCAAATTGTTGCCGCTGCTGTCGACGACATTGCCGTCTTTGTCCGGGTAGAACGCACCGTTACGGGTGTACAGCTTCTCACCGTTGTTGCTGACCATGAAAAAACCATTGCCCTGGATCGCCAGGTCAAGGCTGCGGCCGGTGCCGGTGGTCAAGTTACCTTGGGTAAACTGCTGCGACACAGCCGCAACCGCTACACCACTGCCGACGTTGGTCGAACCGGACGTACCGCGAATCGAAGCTGCGTACTGGTCCTGAAACTCGGTACGGGACGATTTGAAACCGGTGGTAGCGACGTTGGCAATGTTGTTGCCGGTAACGTCGAGCGATTTGTTTGCGGCATAGAGCCCACTGAGACCGATGTTGAATGACATGTTTCGCTCCTTCGCCGTCTAGTCGGCTCTATATACCGATCGTTTGAACTTTGGACAGGCCGACAGTACTGCCGCCCGCTAAATTGAGAGTCATTTCTGCACCCGACACGCCCATGGTCACGCTGTTGACGGTGGCCGGCAGATAGGTGGCTAACGAGGTACCAGTGCCATTG
>NZ_JAMFRV010000010.1 GCF_026224925.1 Pseudomonas sp.
AAGGCCAGCAGGGCCGGCGCCGACGATGACGACGTCGAATTCCATGTATTCGCGTTCCACAGGCTATCTCCTACTCAGGCTCACAGTATATTTTTTATAGTAATAATGAAGAGCAACGCAGGTATGATTCTCACCGCCGCGCGCCGCCAAAGGGGCGCATTATATCTACACCGTCGCGCAGGTCCAATACAAACGTTTGTTTGAATTCGCTACAGCCCAGATAAATCAAAGACACGCGGCTTATATCTGGCCATTTTGTCGTATTGACCAGAAAAGACGTTGCGGTCAAGATACGGGCGGTTTTGCGCTCGCCGTAGGCTGCACCGATCGCCAGGTCCGCCCAGGCGACTTTCTTTTCACCGGAGAGTAACGAGGAATCCATGAAGGTTCTTGTAGCTGTCAAACGAGTGGTCGACTACAACGTCAAGGTTCGCGTCAAAGCGGACAACTCCGGCGTCGACCTCGCCAACGTTAAAATGTCGATGAATCCCTTCTGCGAAATCGCTGTGGAAGAGGCCGTACGCCTGAAGGAGCTTTCTATAAAAGAGGGGGGCGTCGTCACCGAGATCGTCGTCGTTTCCATTGGCCCGACAAGTGCTCAGGAGCAACTGCGTACTGCGTTGGCTCTGGGGGCTGATCGCGCCATCTTGGTTGAGTGCGCCGAAGAGTTGAATTCGCTGGCCGTGGCCAAGCTGCTCAAGGCTGTAGTCGACAAAGAACAACCGCAGTTGGTGATCCTGGGTAAACAGGCCATCGACAGCGATAACAACCAGACCGGTCAGATGTTGGCTGCCTTGAGTGGTTACGCCCAAGGTACGTTTGCTTCGAAGATCGAAGTGTCTGGCGATAAAGTCAGCGTGACTCGCGAAGTCGATGCTGGCCTGCAGACTGTATCCCTCAGCCTGCCAGCGATCGTGACCACAGACTTGCGTCTGAACGAGCCACGCTACGCGTCCTTGCCAAACATCATGAAAGCCAAGAAGAAGCCACTTGAAGTGCTGACTCCTGACGCTTTGGGCGTATCTACCGCCTCCACCACTAAAACCCTGAAAGTTGAAGCGCCGGCGACTCGCAGCGCGGGCATCAAGGTCAAGTCGGTGGCTGAACTGGTCGAGAAACTGAAAAACGAAGCGAAGGTGCTTTGAGTTAAGGAGCCTAATATGACTATCTTGGTTATCGCAGAACACGAAAATGGTGTTGTTGCTCCAGCGACCCTGAACACCGTGGCGGCCGCTGTAAAAATCGGCGGTGATATTCACGTGCTGGTCGCCGGTGCCGGCATCAGTGCAGTCGGTGAAGCAGCGGCGAAAATCGCAGGTGTTTCGAAAGTGCTGGTCGCGGACAACGCGGCCTATGCACACCAACTGCCTGAAAACGTTGCGCCGCTGATTGTCGAGCTGGCTGCGGGCTACAGCCACGTGTTGGCTGCCGCGACGGCTAACGGCAAAAACATCATGCCGCGTGTTGCTGCGCAGTTGGATGTTGATCAGATCTCGGAAATCATCGCCGTTGACAGCGCTGACACCTTCAAACGTCCGATCTACGCCGGTAACGCCATCGCCACCGTGCAGTCTTCGGCAGCGATCAAAGTGATCACCGTGCGCGCAACTGGTTTTGATCCAGTGGCCGCAGAAGGTGGTTCGGCTGCGGTTGAAGCTGTTTCAGCTGCTCACGATGCTGGCAAATCCACCTTCGTTGGTGAAGAACTGGCCAAGTCGGATCGTCCGGAATTGACCGCTGCCAAAATCGTCGTTTCAGGCGGTCGTGGCATGCAGAACGGCGACAACTTCAAACACCTGTACGCCCTTGCTGACAAGTTAGGCGCAGCGGTGGGTGCTTCCCGCGCCGCCGTCGACGCAGGTTTTGTACCCAACGACATGCAGGTCGGTCAGACCGGTAAAATCGTTGCGCCACAGCTGTACATTGCCGTCGGTATTTCCGGCGCGATCCAGCATTTGGCCGGTATGAAAGATTCCAAAGTGATCGTTGCGATCAACAAGGATGAAGAAGCGCCGATTTTCCAAGTGGCTGATTACGGCCTGGTTGCTGATTTGTTCGAAGCCGTACCTGAGTTCGAGAAGCTGGTTTAATCCAGGCTCTTAACTTATAAAGAGAACCCGTTCGTTTCGGGGCTGAGTGAAAAGCAGTGGGTCGCAGGGTTCGACACGCGGCACATTTCGCACAGCCTCCAATGAGCGGGTTTTTTATTGGCTTCGATTAAGGATTGATCCATGGGTAAGCCTCGGCTGTTATTGCCAGCGCTTTTTTTTGGCATGTTCATGCTTCCCGTCCACGCGTTCGCTGTAGGTAAATGCGAGCGCGTTATCGTCACCGGCAGTCCTGATGCGCCACCCTATCTGTGGCGTAACCCACAAGACCCCAACCATTTGATGGGCGCCAATGCGGATCTGTTTAAGCAGGCCGCGCAAGAAATTGGCTTGAAAGTCGAGATTCTGTACGCCGGAAAACGCAGCCAGGCGCTGGATGAGGTCCGCAGCGGTCGCATGGATTTGCTGATCGATGCGCCACTGACGAGCGCTGAGCTAGAGTCGTTGGACTACATTCATCCGGCTTTGACCCAAAACGAAATCATGGTCTGGACGCGCCGCGATCACGTGCAACCGTTCAATGCCATGGTAGATCTGCACGGGCATTCCGGGGGGATGTCGGAGAAGATTCGGTTGACGCCTGTTTTCGAAGCGGCGACAGCAGAATATCTAAGCGTGGAACGTACGGCTAATCTGACCGTAGCTTTCCAGTCGCTCATGCTCGGGCACTTTGAATACGTGCTCGCCGGTCGCTACAGCGGCTTGGCCATGACCCAGACATTGGGCTTGTCGGCAGATGTGATTGCTCAACCTTTACCCTTGGATAAAACCGGTTTGTACCTCGGCTTGTCATTCAACTCTGCCTGCAACGAACCTTGGCTGCGCGGACAGTTGACGAAAAAGATGACAGAATTGGCCGCCTCCGGCCTTTCAGGCGACGCTGTAACGCGTAATCTAGAGCTGTGGAAAGCGCAGTTGCAACCGGCCAGTGCCCCAAACAAGTAGGAATGTTTTCGTGACTATTCGACCTTTATTTGCCGCCGCGGCGCTTGCTTCAGTGCTTGCCGCTTTGGTTGGCTGTGCCAACGATCCGGCGCCTCTCGCACAATTGAAGCTGACTGACCAGGCCGTCGAGCAGGCTAAAGCGGTGGGTGCGACCGACGAAATGCCCGAGATGAGTCTGGCTCAATCAAAACTGCTCAAGGCCCATA
>NZ_JAMFRV010000172.1 GCF_026224925.1 Pseudomonas sp.
ATAACTGAATTTCCACACACACCTCGTTGGGTTTCAAGGCTGCTCCGCAAAGCAGCCATCTTCTCAAATCGGTGTATCAGTTTTCAATCGCTGCGTGTATTAGTTTACAACCGCTGCTGACAGCTGTGACCACGAGATCATTGCATGGCGCGCCTGGGCCGCGCGCGGCCTGCCTGGTGAGCCGGTGCGCGACATGATGATGATCGAAGCAGTTGAGGCAAGGTTCGGCCAAGCCAGCATTGAATCGGCCAAACTGGAGTTCTTGAGTGACAACGGCGGCGCTTACCGCGCCCATGAAACGCATGCCCTGGCGCGCGCGATGGGGCTCGAGCCGATCCATACGCCGGTGTGCAGCCCGCAGTCCAACGGGATGGCGGAAAGCTTCGTGAATACGTTTAAACGGGACTACGTGAACGCGATGGACCGCAGCAATGCAGAAGTCGTTCTCGCCCAGCTGCCAGACGCTTTTACGCATTTCAATGAGGTCCATCCGCACTCGTCATTGAAGTGGAAATCGCCCCGCATGTTCAGAAGGGAGCTGGCGCGCCGGGCTCAGGAAAACGACGCTAATTAAGCGATAAGCGGTGTCCGGTTATACGGGGGCAAGATCACCCATAGTAAAACATTGAGCGCCAATTATTTGGAGTTCCATAATACTCATCATACCCGATGAACAATTCCTCCAGTATTTCCCTTGGTGACCCATCAATAGTAAAATGCTTTCTAAAGCACAGCAATGGAAATTCTGGAACTCGAAGTCGCAATAGACAACAGACTGCACTCAACTCGCCGACGAGAACGACAAATAAAATGTAGCAGTTCCAACGTAATCTGACACATCGCAATGGCGGAGATCAGTTTAGTGGTTGCATACCCTTCAAACTTCCGGAAATGGCCCTGAATAACAACCATGCATACCTTTGACGACATCAATTCATTCTGGAATTTTTACCTTTCAATTGGCGCGAGCCACGCTGGCCCGCCGTTGCTATTCCGAGGAATGACTAGATCCACTCATGAACTCGTCCCTGCGATTGCCCGTCCCCAAGAGGAGATGGCACGGCAGGGTTTAGAAATGATCGAGATGCGGATGATGGAAGAATTCAAGCGGCTGTCGATTCCCGTGATCGAGCGCGACAGCCGGCCGCAGTCAGAATGGGAATGGCTTTTTTTGGCACAGCACTATGGTGTGCCGACTAGGTTGTTGGATTGGACCACAAATCCCCTTGTTGCCTTATATTTTGCGGTTGAAGCGCACGACGACGTCGACGGAATCTTTCACTACCTGAGCCACCTGGTATCCGATGATTACCAGATGTTTAACCCCAAAACTGCAAATGTAATCGAGAGTGTAACCGGTGCAATGCAGTTCATCACTCTGCAGCCTGAGCAAGGCACAATTATCTTCGTCAGACCGCAGTACAACGACGTCCGTTACCTTAACCAACGCTCTATATTTTCGTGCCCCGCAAATCCATTGCAGCCGCTATTAGTACCAAACATGCAAAGCATTGTATTCAAAGGCTTTTGGAAGGATGAATTAAGGAGGCGGCTACGGGCCCTAGGTGTTTCAACCTCGTTCATTTATCCGGGAATCGCCGGAGTGGCGCAGGAAGTCAAAGCGTTCCACCATCAGCGATTTGCCCAAGGAAGGTCTCGTGCGATCATTATCCTACCCGGCCCAAACCAATAGCCGCGTCAGCTTGTCATTAAAGACAGGTCGAGAGCGAACTGGGCACGTAATTCTTCGCAATTACTTAAAAAAAGAAAATACCGAATGTCCGAACCAGGCAGCATCCCCTGCTCAGTGATGCGCAAAGCACCGGTTTTAGAACGAAATATGCTCCCCAGCGCTGAGCCCAGAAACATAGATTGCATCGGCGACTTCGGCATCGATTATCAAGTCCAAATAGTAAAGAGTAGCCCCGTGAGCGAGGGGTTCCAGGTGAAGTTGAAAGGAACAACCGTCTCTGAGCTCAACGCCGACGAGACCTACTTCTCGATTCAGCCTATGGCCCCCACTATCCGCTCATGATCGCTCCACTGGAATAACACGGGTAAATGGGCACCCAACCGGCATTGGTCGCGGACTTCTCTCTGAAAAACGCCCGCGTTGATGACTGAGAAAACTTCGCGCAGATAGGCAAGAAAAATTGTTACAATACAATCACCTCGGCCCGCCAGCATCTCGGCCCAGCCATGATAGGGAGCGCCGATGAGTCAATACCTTTTGAACTTTGCCAAGGAGAACCTGGTAGGGAAGTCAGACGCTTATCTCGCACTGCTTTGGTGTATGTATAAGGGAACACAAGACAAAGGCAGGTATTCCGATCATATCAAACTCCACCTTACCTCCGCCAACAACGAGCTGCTCACGACCAACTATCAGCGCATCGCGGAGCGATTCAAAAAAGTTCTGGATGCCCGGCCAGAGCTGAACTGGGTCGCCCCTTCGGGACTCAGGCCACTGGCCACGCTACAGGTGAAAAATTTCCGTGGCTTCGGCGCATTAGGTACCGAAGACAAAGGAACACTACTACGGTTTAGTAAGATCAAGAACATCTTTTATGCACCCAATGGCGGCGGTAAGTCCTCTTTATGCGAAGCGCTGGAATACGCCACTACCGGCCACATAAAAGAGGCCGACCGCCGTAAAACCAAGATCAAACAATACGTTGCGAGGCGCGCAGGCAAAGTCGAGTTGAGCCTGACGGGTACGGACCGCAATCGCGTACCCGCCAGCCTTACCTGGTCAAGTTGCTTCATCGATCGTAACCGCCTGCAGGAGTTTTCTTTGCTAGGTTCGAAGGATACAGGTAGCGCCGAGAGCGATGTGATTGCTACCTTGTTTGGACTCGAAGAATTTCAGGAGGTGATCTCCCGGTTTGTGAAGCCCGAGAACTTCCACCTCACATCGCATCGGCGACCAGACCAAAGCGAGGCTGTGCGCACCCTTGAGGTCGCCAGAGCGGAGCTCCACGAACAGCGGCGCCACCACCACCACACCATTTCTGTACTCAACGACAGCGTATGCAAACGTCTGAACTTGCGGGTTGACCAACAATTCGGGGTACGCGCCAGGCACGCGCGTTTGACTAGGTTGGCAGAACTCAAACTTCGCAAGGCAGAACGCCTTAAGGTCGCGGAAGTGCCTTTTGCTGCGCCGATGACGCGCATCCTCGGCGCCGATCGGATTGCTCGCCGCTTGCTCTCGAGAAAATCCAAGATCGACGCCACGCTCTTGAAGAACGTGATGGCCGTTAATTATCGCGCTGTCTACGAAGCCCTGCATGCGATCGAGAAGGAGGGGGCAGCCGAGCACTGTCCAGCCTGTTCGACGCCATTGGCACACGTGGTCGTCAATCCATTTGATAAGGCTCGGCGGGAGCTGGCAACGTTGAGCGTAATAGATCAGATCAAGACATCACAACAGCGAGTCGAGCGGTGGATGACGCAGTTCGCCTCGGTCATTAGCACGACCCTCACGGCGGTCGATAGCAACCTGCGCTTGGGCATACCATTTTCCCTGACGTTGGAATCCCTACGCGCCAGCCTGACGAATTTCCATTCCGCGACAGACAGGGTGGGTGCGGCGATGCGGGTACTTAATGAGTTAGTCAAGTTGCTGGCTGACGATGAGGCAGGGATCGAGGCGTACTTCGACGTCTGCAGAGGGAAACAAACCGAGATAGCGCAAGTGGATGTTCAGGTAAGGCGCCTCGAACAAGAAGCCGAACAACTCAAGCTAGCCGCCGAAGTGCTCAGAGGGCTCTTCGACGAAAAAAATGCATCACTGGCGGCGCTAAAAGAAATTCGCAGACAGCTCGTGGAGCTCACACTGCAGCGCGCTGGCCTGCAAGGTAACGATGCCGACAACACGCGGCTCAATGCGCTCATCGACCAGTTGCAGCTGGAGTATGGGAACCTCCACCGGGACCTGTTGGAATATAAGTTTTCCCTAGAAAAAGCGCGCATCGCCGGCATAGAAGGCAAGGCGGCCGAATACTATAAGGCGATCAATCATCATGACGATGATCATGAACGAATCAATGCGTTAAGTTTCGAGAAAACGGGTGAAACCTACCGCATCAAAATTTTGAATGCTGATGGCAGTTCGTTGGACGCCTTCTCCGTCCTGAGTGAGGGGCACTTACGGGTACTTGGACTTTCCTTGCTGTTGGCGATGGCAGAGAAAAACAGGTTTCCATTGATCGTGTTTGACGATGTCGTCAACGCGATCGACAGTGACCACCGCTCCAATATCATTGACCTGTTTTTTGCTGATCCGTACTTGCGTCGGACGCAGATGATTATCACGACGCATGATCGCCTATTCTGGGAGCGATTTTGCATCATCGCCGATCGCCATCCACAGTCTGACCAGCACAACAGCTGCGTTCTCAGCTACACAAACCATGGCATCGTTATAATCGACCATGCGGGCGGGTTCCAAGAAAAAGTTCATCGCGCCTTGGGCGTATATGACATTCGACAGGCCTTAATCTATTGCCGCATCTGGTTCGAGTCAATGATCTTGGAGTATTGTTTGGAAAATGCGGTTTCTGTGACTGCGCAGTTCAAGAAATCTGCACTGAAAAAAAGCATGTACCTGCAGCTCAGCCTGGAAAAGACCTTTGCGTTGGTGGAGCCACATATTGCCTATGACCGCTTGCACTTTGACTTCATCAAACAAGACTTGGTGAACTGGGGTGGCCAAAACCAAGAGCATCATGCTTTTGACGAAGGAAGCCTGAATTTTGTTCACTCTAAAACGAGCAATGAGGTCATCACGATTTACAATGCGATTCGACTTTTTGAATGTCAGCTTTTCACCCAAAGGAAGCAACTGTCCTGCAATAACTTACTTGCAGATCTCGGGCAAAAGATTGCGGCCTGCACAGCCAAGATCGCTAAATTGAATAAAGCACCGGTCGAGGTCCAGCAGGCTCAGGAGCAACGCTTGGCAGCACTTCAAAAGCGAGAGGAGGAAGTCAACCAGGAACTGGCTTATGTTGGAGATTGCTTGGCCGCGCAAGCCGCAGCGGGTGGCGATATCTGAGCCAGTCGTGTGAGGTGACGCCTTGCCACGAAATGCTTATATAAGAAACGTGGTAAAGGCTTGATGCACGGCGTTTTCGCTCGAGGCTGGGTGCCTTTTCGCCGCGAGATTTTTAAGGGGCGTCGTCGCCGGGCTCGCCCGCAGTAGAATTACTAAACAGCGCGGAGAAGTCGCGCTGAAGCTTGGCACTGAGCTCATGGTCAGGGAACCGCTCTTTCGCTGCTGTCCAAATCTCCGCCGCCATTGCTGCGTTACCGCTGTTCCAGTGAGCGCCACCAAGATCGAACATCGTCACAGCATTGTCCGGGTCGAGCGCTAGCGCCCTCTCATAGGCGTCGACCGCTTCAGACCAACTACAGAGGCTGGAATAAGCAGTTGCAAGCTGAAACCAGCTCATAGCGTCCGGCTGAATACTATGGCCGCGCTTTACGCGATTGGGCAAAGGTGGCCGTACTCAGGAAGCTCATCGCGAAGCCTCCGATTTCATAACAACGGCGAATTGTAGCGGCGCCGCTATTTTGTTCATGAACACGCAAAATATTCAGAACTAAAGGTTCTCTTTAAAATTCAATCGTTTATGCACACAAATAAACAAATCCAGTCGCCATAAATGTCCGGTGGTTCATTGCGCTCTTTCGAAATGAAGCGCTCGAACAGCAAGGTGCCGCGGCCGGGATCGACCTCGGTCACATGCAGGCAATAGCAGACCGCCGAATTGGCGGCCGAACCGCGGCCCTGGCACAGGATGCCCTGCGAACGGGCGTAG
>NZ_JAMFRV010000173.1 GCF_026224925.1 Pseudomonas sp.
CGCAACAACGCGCTCCACTGGTAGTAACCGCGAGCGGAGGTGTCTTCAACCACTGTGGTGTCTTTGCCGCGCAGCTCTAACATCTCGTAGCGGGCATCCAGCAGGCGCAGGGTGTTATCGGCACGCTCGATGAACGTTCCCAGACGAATAAAACGAAACGCATCGTGACGCATAATCGTGCCGTAGGTTGCACCGCGAAACAGGTGCGAACGCTCTTTGACCCACTCGCAAAAACGGCTCATGCCGTAACGGCTCAAACCCTGCTCGGCGATACCGCGAATCTCCAGCCAAGTAGAGTTGATGTTTTCCCACATGTCCGCGGTAATACGACCACGCACCGCATGGGCACTGGCGCGCGCGGCACCCAGGCAGCTATAGATGCTGGCCGGGTTAGTCGCATCAAGAGCAAAAAAGTGCAGCAAGCGTTCAGCGTGCAGCTCGCCGTGACGCTCAACGTAATCCTCAAGCGTCCCGGTAATCAGCAGCGGCATAGCGAGTTCGTGCAAGCCATCACCGTGCCCATCCTGGGGCATCAACGACAGCGAATAACTGACGTCGAGCATCCGTGCGAGATTTTCAGCTCGCTCCAGATAACGCGACATCCAATACAAATCCGAGGCAGTTCTACTTAGCATTGGCAGGCTTCCTTAATCCTCAACCACCCATGTGTCCTTGGTTCCACCGCCTTGGGACGAGTTCACCACGAGGGAGCCTTCACGCAGCGCTACTCGAGTGAGGCCGCCGGGAACAACCCGGGTTTCACGGCCGGAAAGAACATAAGGGCGCAAGTCGATGTGGCGCGGGGCGATGCCGTTCTCGACAAATGTCGGACAGGTCGACAGGCATAAAGTGGGTTGTGCGATATACGCGTGAGGTTTTGCCTTGAGACGAGCACGAAACGACTCGATCTCTGCTGCGGTGGCGGCCGGACCGACCAACATCCCGTAACCGCCAGAACCCTGGGTTTCCTTGACCACTAACTCCGGCAAATGCGCCAGCACGTGGGACAACTCTTCCGGTTTGCGGCATTGCCACGTCGGGACGTTCTGCAGAATCGGCTCTTCGTCCAAGTAGAAACGAATCATGTCCGTGACGTATGGATAGATCGATTTGTCGTCCGCCACGCCGGTCCCGATGGCGTTCGCCAGTACAACGTTGCCCGAGCGATAGGCCGACAGCAGACCAGGCACACCCAGCATCGAATCAGGGTTGAACGCCAATGGATCGAGGAAGGCATCGTCGAGCCGACGGTAAATCACATCGACGGCTTTGGGGCCATCGGTGGTGCGCATAAACACACGATCATCGCGCACGAACAGATCAGCACCTTCCACCAACTCAACGCCCATT
Source organism: Pseudomonas sp. (assembly GCF_026224925.1). Taxonomy (GTDB): domain Bacteria; phylum Pseudomonadota; class Gammaproteobacteria; order Pseudomonadales; family Pseudomonadaceae; genus Aquipseudomonas. The sequence continues at coordinate 1,351 of NZ_JAMFRV010000173.1, forward strand.
TCCCGCGCCAGAAACGCGTGTTCGAAAAAGGCACTGTTGAAGCGCCCTGGCGTCAGTACAACCACGCTCGGGTTATCAATAGGGCTAGAGCTTTTCAGGGTGTCGAGGAGCAAGTTCGGGTAATGATCGATAGGCGCGATACGTTGCGCGGCGAATAACTCCGGGAACAAGCGCATCATCATCTTGCGGTCTTCAAGCATGTAGCTCACGCCACTCGGTGTGCGCAAGTTGTCTTCAAGCACGTAATACGTGCCATCACCATCACGCACCAAATCGACGCCGGAAACATGTGAATAGATGTCACGGTGCAGGTTCAGGCCTTGCATCGCCAACTGGTATTGCTCGTTGGCCAGCACCTGTTCGGCGGGAATAATCCCGGCCTTGATAATCCGCTGATCGTGATACAGGTCGGCAAGAAACATGTTCAGTGCCTTGACCCGCTGGATACAACCACGTTCGACAATCCGCCATTCGCTGGCTGGAATGCTGCGCGGGATCGTATCGAAAGGGATCAACCGCTCGGTGCCCTGCTCGTCCCCGTACAGCGTGAACGTGATACCGGCGCGATGAAACAACAGATCGGCTTCACGCCTGCGCTGGGCCAATAACTCGGGCGGTGTCTCACCCAACCAACGGGCGAATTCCCGATAATGCGGACGGACCAAGCCACCAGCATCGTACATCTCATCATAAAAGGTGCGGATCATGCCGTACTCCTTGTCACCACGGACATCAAAGGCCTTCGCAAGGCCCGTGCCATCGGCATAAACGCTTAGTTATCAAGCAGTTGGATAAACTATTCACACCCGCCGCACCATTCCTGTGCAGTAACCGCCCCACGAAAATCAACGACGCCTCATTCGGATGCGTCTTTCAACATCAATATCTATCACCAGCATAGTCAGAGATGATTTCACGCAGGAGGTTTGTTTCCAGATAATCACCAGCATCAAGCGAACATCAGGTTAAGGCCCGTTCGCTACCACCGATTTTTTACCGGTCTGTGCATCGAACTCTCAACGAACTTCCCTTTGAGCCACTTTCTGAGTGGCTTTTTTTTGCCCGCAATTCGTGACGCTATGAGACTGTGCAGATACTAAAAACCGGCTAACGAAACGTCAGCCGGCAGAGGTCGAACCAAATCTGTGACGCAGAACCGTTAATGCAGAACCGTTAATGAAGACCTTTGATGACTTGAGTGACACCCCAACCCTCGACCTCGCCGTCCAGCGGCGTGATCATTGTTTGGAAATCCTGCTCGAAATCACCAATACCGCCATAAGTGGCGTACATCAATTTACTTAACTGAAGATGCCAAGCCCCGTCATCACGGGCGCTGACCTGCGCGTTCAAAGACTCTCCGCGAAACTGCCCTGCAGCCTGCCGTGCCCGTTCCTCATCCGGGAAAACGGCGTAAAACTCAATGGGATGGATGCTGGCGAAATCAAACCCGCCCTCTTTCATGCGGCGCAGTACATTACTGCTGATGTCCTCTTGATAGGCTGTGCTCATGAAACGTCCTCCTATGCAACGATAGATAGAGTTTCAACTTTCCCGACACGACCCACTGAACAGTGGCCGCTTGCCGACAGATAATCTGCCAACAGGGAATCAAGCATGTAGCTGACAAGGCCAAGTCTATGCAGCTAAACCGGGCGTCGACATGAAGAGGCCAGAGCAATGCTGCACTGGCCTCATTTCCAGAGTAGTCCTATCGACCGCCGATGCCAATGGCAATGGCAAAACTGTCATTCGTTTATGAGTCCTCAGCCAGCCTCGGTTACAGAGAGGATTTGCACACTGTGCATATTTTTCAGGGACTTTACGGTCGGCTCGGGCGCCCGACCGTCGAGGTCGTTCAAATCAAGCTTGTCGGCGACGGGGTACAACACCTCGCGCAGATAGTCGGCTGCGTCTTCTTTACTCGGGCATTGCTCGCGCTCAAGCTTAAGGCTTTGCTGCACACCTTCTTTATCGACATACGCAATGGTCCACTGTTTCATCGATGCCTCCTCAGCGGAGCCGAAAACCAGCTCACACAATCTGGACCCTGAGCAATCACTATTCGTTCCGCTGCCGAGTTCTGCCTGGCAGGCAAAAAAAAGAGGCCAATCAAGGCCCCTTTCGTTTCAATCAAACGTCAGCGCTTTTTGCCGGCGGACACACCGGCCGTGTTATCCATCAAGCTCTTGGTCGCGGTCTGGATGAACGCTTCCATACGCTCCTTGAGCTGCGCCTGATCCGGTTGGCCGGTCAGCAATTCGGCATGAGGCTTGGCGCCCAACTGGTATTGATACAACAGCGGCTCCATGCCTTTAGGCTCAACCAGGATACGGTCACCGGTGACGTAACCCACGGTCAACTCACCGCCCGAAGGCTTGATCACACCAAAACCCTTGTCGCCCTCAGGCAGGTTCAGCAGATCACGGCCCCAACATTGGTTACGCGACTCACCACCCAAGCGGCCCATGATGGTCGGCACGATGTCGATCTGAGTACCAACAGTGCTGCTGCGCTTGCCGAACTTGTCCTGGAGGCCGGGGGCAATTAGCAGCAGCGGCACGTTGAAGCGACCCAAATCCAGCTCGGTGATTTGCTTGTCGTTGCCGAAGCCGTGGTCGCCCACGATGACAAACAAGGTCTCTTTGTAATACGGCTCTTTTTTCGCTTTCTCGAAGAACTGCCCAAGCGCCCAGTCGGCATAACGCATGGCGGTCAAATGCTCATCCAGCGTGCCATGCCCAGTCACGCGTTCGACTGGCAGGTTGGCTGGCAGCGCGTAAGGCGTGTGGTTCGACAGCGTTTGCAGCAACGCGTAGAACGGTTTTTTGCCTTCCCGGGCTTTCAGTTCCTGAGCACCACGGTCAAACATATCCTGGTCGGACACGCCCCATGTTGGGTCGGAGAACACCGGATTGACGAAGTCGTTACGACCAATAAAAGTGGTCATGCCCTGGTTACTGAAGAAACCGGACTGGTTGTCCCAAGCGAAGTCGCCGTTATAGACGTAAACATCGTCATAGCCGCGGGCGCTAAGCAACTGTGGCAAGCCAGACAGTTTGTTGCTGCCTTCCGGGGTCTGCATCAGGTATTCAAACCCTGGCAAGTTAGGGAAGCAGGCCATGGTGGCGAACATGCCTTGATGTGTGTGCGTACCGTTGGAGAAGAAGCGGTCGAACAACAGACCTTCCTGGGACAGCTTGTCGAAGTTCGGCGTGATGTTGGCATCACTGCCCAAAGCGCCCACCGAGTGACCGGCGAAGCTTTCCATCAGGATCACCACAACATTGCGGATTGGCAGTGTTTTTTCCTGCGGAGGCAACGAATCACGGCGCACGGCGGCGACGTCGGGGTCTACCAGCTTGTCGTTGGCAGTCAACAACATGTCACGCGTGACCTGCTGCGCCTGCGCATCCGGCATCGTCGATTTCCAGATGTTGGCGCGCTGGTCCGAACCCAAGGCTTTAGCGGCGTCGATCAACGACAAGGTGCCGTTAAGACCCAGCTGATTGGCAAAGTTCGAATCCGTAGTGTACGCATCGCCCCAACGCAACGGAGGACCTTGACGCAGGGTGCCACGGGAAGCGATCACCGCCACCAACGCACACAACAGCAGCACGCCGATGCGCATATACCACGGCGCGACTGAACGGTTACTGCTGGAGCTGACGCTCATCGGGCGGTTAGCGCGAGTCAGACGGTCGATGCCTTTGAACACCAGGCTCAGTAGCCACGTCACTGCGGCCCAGGCCAGCAAATAACGGCCTACCGGGAAACCGTACCACAGCATGCTGAGCACTGTTTTCGGGTCTTCTTTCACGTATTGAAACACCAGGCCGTTTAGGCGCTGGTGAAACTCGCGGTAGAAGTCCATCTCCATCAAGCCCAGGAACAGGGTGATGCTGGCGCCCAATGTCAGCCAAAAACGGAACAAACCACGCCAGTTCATTACCCGGGCACTCAGCAGCACCAGTAGCAGTGGAACCAGCAAGTACACGGTCAAGCGCAAATCAAAACGCAGACCGTTGCCCATGGCTTCAAGAAAGGTCGACGCCGGGGTCGTGCCGATCATTTGGCGGTTGTAAACCAGCAGTGCAACACGCAACAGGCTGTACATCACCATCAACACTACACCGCTCAACAGCGTGTAAGCCAAGTGCGATTTGACAGTGATTTGTAGTAAGCGCGACGAGGCGGGCTGATGTCTCAGTGCGTCCGTTTTGGCCATGGTGTTCTAAGATCCATTGAATTCGAGGAAAATGTTAAAAGCTTGTGCGCCCCGCCAAAGAGGCGAAAAGCGCGCACGATCTTCTGCGAAAGACTGTGAAGTTTATGTAGCACGCTGCGGCTGAAAGGTAAGCAAATTTTTCAGCCGAGCGTCTAAAAAACCAACTTAGTCGTTACTTGGCTTGTTCACAGCCTGCAGAACGTACTGGGGCAAGGCGAATGCGCCGATATGGATCTCGGGGTTGTAATAACGCGTAACAATACCGCTGCCGGCAAAACGCTGGCGCAAGGTTTCCAACGGCAGTTTGCGGTACGCGGTATTGGTCGCGCCCCACGCAAACGTCATGGCGCCGCCAATGTAGGTCGGGATCGCGGCCTGATAAAAATGCCAATCGGGGAACAAACTGCGCAGACGCCCGGCGGTAGTCTGGACTTCCGTCAACTGCATGAACGGCGTGCCATTTTGGGTGACCAAAATGCCGCCCTCATTCAGGCAGCGTCGGCAAGCCTGGTAAAAGTTTTCCGAGAACAGCACCTCTCCTGGACCGATCGGGTCCGTGGAGTCGGAAATGATGATGTCGAACTTTTCCTGGGTCGTCGCGACGAAACGCATGCCGTCATCGATCACCAGGTTCAGTCGCGAATCGTCGAAAGCGCCCTTGGAATGGTTCGGCAAAAACTGCTTGCACATCTCGACCACGGTCCCGTCGATCTCGACCATGGTGATGTGTTCGATGCTACGATGCTTGGCGACTTCACGAAGCATGCCGCCGTCGCCGCCGCCAATGATCAATACGCGCTTGGCGGAACCGTGGGCGAGGATTGGAACGTGGGTGAGCATCTCGTGGTAGATGAACTCATCGGCCTCGGTGGTCTGGATCACACCATCGAGCGCCATGACGCGGCCCATGCGCGGGTTTTCGAAGATCACCAGATGTTGATGCTCCGTGCGTACTTCGTGCAGCATTTTTTCTATGCGAAAGCGCTGGCCATAGCCTTCGTACAATGTTTCCTGGTAATCGCTCATGGGTAAGTCCCCGGTGAATGCTGGTGGCAACGGACAGCGGCGGCTTCAGGAAAAGCCCCGCCCCTAAGAAAGGAGGCGGGCATTCTACGTTGCGGACGATGTCAGGTCGAACCTCTATTGGCCAGCCGGTGGCTCTTGCCTGGCAAATAAAAAGAGACCTGGCAACAATCAGCTGTCAGGCGCCGACGTCTAGCATTGAATCAAACCGGGTAAATCAGAAGCGTACATTACCCCGTGGTCCGGCGATTGCCCAAATGATCAGGCCCAATACCGGCAGCAGCAGAATCAGCAGCACCCAAAGGATCTTCATCCCGACTTCAGCACCACTTTTCAATACATTGATGATCGCCCAGATATCCAGCGCCAGGATGATCAGCCCAATTAGACCGTTAAAAGTGGAACCCATGGTTGTTGCTCCTAAGTTAATGCTTACCAGCTTAGGATGTTTACGCGTAGAGAGGGTTCCGTTTGGCCAGTATCTTATTTTGCAGCTCTCTGTAGGAAGGAGCCAACGTGTTGGCGAAGGTCCTTCGAACCTTATCGCAGCCTTTGGCAGCGCCTACAGCATCAAACGTAAAGCGCAATTCGCAACGCTTCCAACGAAGGCGCCGCAGCAATCCCTAAGGCTGCGCACAGTTCAACAACGCGATCCACATCATTGCCGTAGACCAACACCGCCTGCAATTCATCGTCCAGCGGCTGGCTCAGGTTCATCAGCACGTAACCGCCCTTCTCCTTGTTCATGGCACTTAGCTGGATCTGAATCCGATTAAGCGCAGTCAGCGGTTCAACCTTGGCCAGTTGTTTAGGTTTGATGTTGAACGTTACGCCAGGACCAAAGGACTCAACGATTTGCGCAAACAAGTTCATGTAGCTGTCAGCCTGGAACAGCACGGTGTCCGGCAAGCTGCCTATAACCACCCATTCCCCCAACGGAATCGGGAAGCTGTCGTCGTAGTTGATGTCCGGATTGGCCGCAAGGAAGGCCCCCGGGTCAGCGTAGGCTTTTGCGGCCTCGTCAGCCACGTTGGCGACTTCTTCTGCGTCCATGCAACCCGAACTGATTTTACCGATTAATTCTATGAGCTGGTCTTTCATGGGGAAGTCCTGACAGTGGCCAACAGCGGCTGGAAAATTAGCCGCGCAGGATAGCTGGAAATCAAGTCTAGCTCTAGCGCCCCCCCGGCAGGTTAGCCGTTGAGTTTGCTCAGTTGCTCGGCAGTGTCCACCGCGCCCATGGTCTGCGCGGCCGCCAATGGTGTAACGCCGCGCGCATCCTGGACATGTGGATTTGCACCTTTAGACAGAAGGTAGTCGACGATTTCAGTGCGATTGAACATTGCAGCCATCATCAATGCAGTGCGCCCATCTGCCGAAGCACCTTCAACGTTTGCACCATTTTCAACCAGCAATTGGACCATTGGCAGATCACCCTTGAAGGCCGCACCGGCAATTGGGCTTTGGCCGTTGTCGTTACGAATCTCTGGGTCAGCTTTGAACTCCAGCAATACCCGAACGGCATCCAAGTGGCCGTGATAGCTGGCGAGCATCAGCAGCGTGTTGCCCTTTTCGTCCGTCAGGTTCACCGGTAACCCGGCGTCAATCATCGAGGCGAGGAGAGACGTGTCGCCGACCCGCGCTGCCTTAAGCGCGAGTTGTTGCAGTTCGGCATAGCGCTTCTCCTCGTCCTCGGTGACGCTCGTTTCCATGTGGAAATTTATTTGGCCCCGACCGGATCGAGCACCGGCTCGGGTTCGCC
>NZ_JAMFRV010000011.1 GCF_026224925.1 Pseudomonas sp.
CCTGCCGGAGGATGTGGCGGCTTTCTCGCGTATCTTCCCCGACGTGGCGATCGAACTTGAAGAGCAGAGCAGCGCCGAGGTGCTCAAGACGGTTGAGGAGCGCCATGCCGATTTCGGTATTTGCAATGCGATTGGCGGGATCGAACATTTCGAACGTTTGCCTTATCGCTCGGATCGGCTGTTTGCCATGGTGCCGCTGAACCATTCTTTGCCGGCTCGCACCCCGGTGTGCCTGGCCGATTTGCTGCACGAGAATTTTATCGCCCTGCGCGACGGCAGTGCGCTGACCCAGTTGCTGGCGCAGGAAGTGGCGCATCTGGGCGGCACCATGAACATCCGCATCCGTGTCAGCAGTCTCGATGCACTGTGCCGCATGGTGCATGTGGGACTGGGATTGGCCATCGTGCCGCAGCATGTCGGTGAACTCTACGTGAATACGCTGGATGTCAAATTGTTGCCGTTGACCGATCCATGGTCGGTGCGTCATCTGTTTCTGGTGTTCAAGGCCCGCGACCAGATCAATGCGAGCGCCAATACGCTGATCAATTTTTTGACGCAAAAAAACTAGGAGTTCTTCAAAAATTATCTCCGCAACGACTTGGCAGGATTTTGTCCACCTCGTATTTATCCTTGATGTCTTCCCCGACTCCATCGGGATAAGGCTGCCATCCATCGTTACTTGATTCAAGACATCCGGCGAAACCCTGCACCATGCCGAACCACTTGTGCTCGCATTGATTAAATGGACATTTTATGAAAAAAATTATCTGCTCACTCATGATGGTTTCCCTGTTTGCTTTTGGGGGATGCTCATGGGTAGACAGTCATTCTTCCAAGCAGGTCGCCAGCACCGTAGATTACCTTTACCCGAATGCAAAAGAAGCGCCTCAGATGAAATCTGAAGTGACTTACTTGCGTCCACCGGTTCGGGTTGGCATCGCCTTCGTTCCCAGCGCTAATTGGGGGGATGGTTTGTCAGAGGTAGACAAACTAAAACTCCAGGAACGTGTCAAAGCCGCGTTTACCCAATATCCCTTCGTTGGCAGCATTGAACTTATCCCGAGTACCTATCTGCAACGCCAAGGGGGCTTTGGGAACCTGGAACAGGTTGCACGGATGTTCAATGTCGAAGTCATGGTTTTGCTCTCCTATGACCAAGTACAATTTAATGATAAGAATTCGCTTGCTCTGCTCTATTGGACGATAGTCGGTGCTTATATCATTCATGGCGATCAATACGATGTTCAGACCTTGGTCGACGCCTCTGTCTTTGATGTTCACACTCATAAGTTACTGTTTCGTGCCCCTGGCGTGAGTCAGGTTAAGGGGGGCGCGAGCATGGCTGGACTCGGCGAACGCGCTCGCGCGGCTCAGACCGAGGGCTATGACAAAGCTGTTGATGATTTGATTCCCCAGTTGCAAGCCGAGCTTGATAAATTCAAGGAACGCATCAAGTCGGACGCCGGCTTCAAAATAGAAAACAAACCCGGCTACAGCGGCGGCGGGGGACTGAACTGGGTTGAAGTTGTCTTGGCCGGCCTTCTGATTGTCGCGGCTTATGCAACGCGCCGTTCTGCGTAATATTCCCTATGTAACAAGTGCGTTGGCGCTGGCCTGTGTTGCGCTGGCCTTCATGCCGGAAGGCGGGCAACTCGCATTTGAGCGTCATACGATTATTGCTGGTCAATTTTGGCGAGCGTGGACCGGTCATCTGGTTCACTTCTCATCACGTCATTTGTTGCTGGATGTTGGTACGCTCTTGTTGGTCGGCACAGTGGCGGAGCGTGAACTGGGATTCTGTTTTACTGGAGGGCTGGTATTGCTCGGGATGCCCATAATTTCACTCGGGTTGCTGGTTATGGTTCCCAACCTGATCCAATATCGCGGCGCTTCCGGGCTTGACATGTTACTGGCTTGTTCTGCCGGGACAATGATTTGGCACGATAACCCCAAAGCCAGAGGTATCTTGGCCATAGCGGGAATTATACTGATCGCGAAATCAGTCATCGATGTTTTGGGAATACCCCTGAGCGTGGCAAATCTTCCGCCTGACGTCCACGTAGTATGGCAAGCGCATGTCTTGGGTGCCGCCATAGGCTGGCTGGCAGCAAATTACAAACTAAAGCGCGAACCACTCCGGGAAGCCCGGCGCGGCTCATGCCGGTAGACTCAAGTTACGAGCAAATTCAGGAAGTCGTGTATTAACTTACGCGTGGCCGCTTGGTGTAGTGCCGGCCGCTGGGTGGCTGCCGATGAGGGCGCGTGGGATATCGCGCCCAAACTCTTGGTTCGAGACGGCAACCATGTCGACATGGCACTTCAGTGGGCCAGCCTGCGCCTTTATATTGGCGCAAGGGGACGATAATGGACGATGCAATTCGCTTTACCGGCCGGGTACTTTACCTGAGCCAGGATCCGGCACAGATTCGCGCCCAACTGGACGGCGCGTCGTTGACGCCGGCGCAAGCGGGGCCGTTGCGCGACGATGTTTCGACCGACGAAATTACGCCGGTGACGGTGATGCTGACCTATGACGAGCGGCTCGGTCGATATCCCTACGTCGGTTTCAAGGCCGGTGGCGAGCAGCCGATCGGCGAGCATGCAATCAAACAAGGCGGCTTTCAGATCACGGTGGCGGGCAAACGTTACGGCAAGGGTTCGTCCCGGGAATCGAGTCCGTTGGCGGAATTGTCGGCCGGGATCAAGTTGATTATTGCCGAAAGCTTCGAGCGCATCTATCAGCAAAACTGCGACAACATCGGGATTCTGACCAGCACCGATTTTTCTCTGCTTGAGCGGGTGCAAGCGGGCGAAGCCATACCCTTCGAGGTTTTTC
>NZ_JAMFRV010000174.1 GCF_026224925.1 Pseudomonas sp.
ACCATTGCTGCTTGCTAGAAGGCATCATCCCGGCGCTGGAAACTGCTCACGCCTTAGCTGAAGCCATGAAGCGCGCCACCAACCTGCGCGATGACCACTTGATGGTGGTCTGCCTCTCGGGCCGTGGTGATAAAGACATGCAAACCGTGATGAGCCACATGGCCGCCGCCGACAACACCCAGGAGAAGCTGGTATGAGCCGTCTCGAACAACGTTTCGCCGAGCTAAAAACCGAAGGCCGTGCAGCACTGGTGACCTTTATTACTGCGGGCGATCCTGGCTACGACACCTCGCTGGCAATCCTCAAGGGTTTGCCAGCGGCCGGTGCCGACGTGATTGAGTTAGGCATGCCCTTCACTGACCCAATGGCCGACGGCGTGGCTATTCAGTTGGCAACGTTGCGCGCATTGGACGCAGGACAAACACTGGCCAAAACTCTGAACATGGTTCGCGAATTCCGTGTCGATAACCAGACCACACCCATTGTGCTGATGGGTTACTACAACCCGATCCACCGTTTTGGCGTCGAGGCCTTCGTTGCCGAAGCTAAAGCCGTTGGCGTGGATGGTTTGATCATCGTCGACCTGCCGCCTGAACATGATGCTGAACTCGCGACACCAGCCCAGACCGCCGGTATCGACTTCATCCGCCTGACCACGCCGACCACCGACGATGCCCGTCTGCCAACCGTTTTGGAGCGCAGCTCAGGCTTCGTTTATTACGTGTCGGTCGCCGGTGTAACCGGTGCCGGTTCGGCAACTTCGGACCAGGTCAAACACGCGATTGAGCGTTTGCGTCGACACACGGACCTGCCAATCAGTGTTGGCTTTGGTATCCGTACTCCGGAACAAGCAGCGGCCATTGCCCGGTTGGCAGACGGTGTCGTGGTGGGTTCAGCGCTAGTAGATAAAATCGTTACTGCCGCTTCGCCAACCCAAGCCATCGACGATGTACTAAGCCTGTGTTCGGCGTTGGCGGAAGGTGTGCGTAACGCCCGTGTCAATAAAGGGTAAAGATTGCTCCTGACACGGAATTTATAGCTCCGCAGACACACTAAGTTACAAGCGAAGGGGGTTCTTAGCCAAGGCTTTGAACCCCTTTTTGCCAGCCGAATTTTGAGGAAGTAAAAATGAAATTGCCAACCCGTTTAGTTGCAGGTCTGGGGATCATGATGATCATTAGTGCCAGTCCGCTGTTGCACGCCGATGACCGTGATCAGCATGATCAAGGCCGTGGGGGCGACAACCATCAAGACGACAATCGTGGCCATGACGATCATCATGATAACCGTGGTCCCGGTGGTCGTCCGCCGCAGAACTTCGACCACGAGCGCCAGACCTTTCGTGATCACCACGAATATTTCACCCGTGGCCGTGACTTACCGCCGAACTACCACCTCGAACGCGGTCGCCCATTGCCACGGGGCTATGGCGATGAGATGGACCCGCGCGCTCTTCAACAACTGCCGCGTTACGACGGCTACGAATGGCGTCGTGTAGGTCCAGATGTGGTTCTGGTCGCGATCACTACAGGCGTTATCTACACCATTCTTAGTGGCGTGCTGAATTAAGCGAATTCAGCCGCAATGGGATACCTGTAGCAGCCAACATGTTGGCTGCCACAGGTATTCTCCATTTACCGTCGAAATATCGAAACGTCCAGCTTCCGCACAGCGCCCATCCAGATCGCATGTTCAGTGTGATCAGCCAAATCATTGCCCGTCAGTGGGTGCATGAACACCACCAATCCGTTGCGATTCAGCGCAAGCCACAGCATCACGTCCGCCGACTGCGCGTGATCAAAGGCCAACTGACAGCTCCAGTCCGGGTGTGGACCAACGGGCCTTTCATGTACCCGCCCCATCTTCACTCCAAAACGCTCACTGGCTTGCTCACATAACGCGCGCGCCTGCTCGATCGTGTCTGCGTTGAAATAGACGTGGGCGTGATAGGTCTGAATTGTCTGCATTACTTGCCCTCCAGAAATGGTGCAAACCACTGCGCAAGCATACGGGGCTTAAACAGCCCCGAAGCAGTTTTTGTTACAGGCGGAAATGGCTGACCATCATTTGCAGCTGATTGCCCAGGCGGGCGAGTTCTACGCTGGAAGCAGCGGTTTCTTCACTCGCGGCTGCGGTTTGTTCAGAGACGTCGCGCACGTTAAGAATGCTGCGACTGATTTCGTCGGCCACAGCGCTTTGCTGCTCGGCAGCAGCGGCTATCTGCTGATTCATGGACTGGATGCCAGACACCGTCCGGGTGATGCTTTCCAGTGAGGTGCCGGCCTTGCGCGTCAACGCCACACTGCTGTCTGTCAATTCGCGACTGCTGAGCATAATGGTCGACACTTGGCGTGTGCCACTTTGCAGCGCAGAGACGAGGGTTTCGATTTCCTCGGTTGATTTCTGAGTGCGCTGCGCAAGACCACGCACTTCATCAGCAACGACGGCAAAACCGCGCCCAGCCTCACCCGCACGCGCGGCTTCAATGGCAGCGTTGAGCGCCAGTAAATTGGTCTGCTCGGCAACGGCCTTGATAACGTCCATGACCTTGCCAATTTTGGCGCTCTCCTCCTCCAGTAGGCTCATGGCGTCTGCCGAACGCACCACTTCGGTGGCCAGTTTTTCGATCTGGGCAATCGCCTCCCCTACCACTTTGTCACCGGCGCGGGCCTCATTGTCTGCGTTGGTTGCAGCGTGCGAGGCGTGTTCAGCATTGCGCGCGACCTCGTGAACTGTCGCCGACATCTCATGCATCGCAGTGGCTACCTGATCGGTTTCAACCTTCTGACTGTTCACCCCGGCGCTGGTCTGCTCGGTAACGGCCGACAACTCTTCAGCGGCGCTGGAAATTTGCGTGACGCCGTCACGAATCCCGCCGATCAGGTCGCGCAGAGTTGAGCCCATGCGCTGAATACCCTGTTGCAGCACACCCAATTCGTCGCGTCTGGTGATGACCATGGTGTGTGAAAGATCGCCAGAGGCGATTCGCTCGACCACGTCCATGGTCTGCTGCAGCGGACGGGTAATCTGACGAGTAATAATTGCTGCAGCCAATGCACCGAACATCAGCGCGAGAAGGGTGCAGACGATTTGTAGTGTGCGGGCTTGGGCACTTTCGGCATCACGGCGGGTGATTTGGATGTTGTAGAGATCATCGGTCAATTTGACGATGGCCTGACCTTGCTCGGTCATCTCTTTGCGTGCAGTGATCAGGTCGTTATTTGCCGCCTTGAACCCCTGCACAGAGGTGCGGTAGTTCAGCAGCGCGGTCTCTAATTGGGTTAGTGAGCCGGCTTGAGTGTCGCTGAACGAGAGTTTTAGCGCTTCCAGACCGCTGATCGCCGCATCAATTTGACGCAGCGCGGTCTGCTCGGTATCCACCGTAGGATTGCCGGTATAACCGCGCGTCTCATAACGCACCATCATGACGTCCTCCTTGGACTTAATGATGGATTGGTAGTGTGCAAAACGCTGTTCGTCGCTGGGGTCGGCCTGTAGCACTTGGGTGTTGATCGCGGCAATTAACTCAGCGGCCTTCCCCGCGCTCACGCCCATCTCGGCGCGCAACGCGATACTGGTCCGGTAGCCACTGCGCATCTTGTTTAGCGAGCGTTCATAATCACTCGTCACCCCACGCAACTGCTTTAGCAGCGCGACGTTCTCGGGACTTATGAAATGCTCCAGCAACGAACTCTGCAGCGTTTTGAAGTCGTTGACCGCGACCTGAACGGTCTGAGCCACGGCATCATCGCCGTCAGCCACCATATACTGCAGCCGGGTTACACGCACTTTGGTCAACTGGTTACTGAGGGCCATGATCTCCCCCGTCCAGTTGCTACGATCAATTAGCTTACCCAAACTGGTCCAACCAGTCAGAGCAAGAACGGCAGTCAGCGCAAGTACTAAACCAAATCCCAGCACCAACTTCATGTTGACGCTAATGTTTGCAAACCATCTACTCATTACATCCTCCATGGGACTCGTATTTTTAAATCAGTCGGCTGGAGAATTATTTTTGTGGCACCAGCAAAATCTGTTCGCTAACCGCTATCGGCCAAGGATTGATTAGCTGAATCACGGTCCGTTGAATAAGTAGTCATTTGGGTTGTTTAATTCTCTGGAGGTGCCTAAATGCGTGACCTGGTGACTGTGGTCTTTCGGTCGATATCTACACCGCAATAGATGGCAACGGCCGCCCAGCCAATAAATCCCCGCTCTGCGCCTGCTCCGTCGCCAGCCAATCGACAAACTGTTGCACCAGTTGCACCCGGCGTTTGCGTTGCGGCAAGACGACGTAATAGCCGCACGCTGAGATGGCGGTATCGGCGATGGGCCTGCAAAGTAGATTTTGTTCTAGCAAAGCATCCACTAGATGCCGCCAGCCAATGGCAACTCCTTGACCGGCAATCGCGGCTTGGATCAACAGCGTGTAGTTGTCGAAGCGCAACTGGCCTGGGGCCGGAGCCTGGCGCAGATTGAGTTCACGGAAGACTCCGCTCCAATCAAACCAATTACTGCTGCCCTCACCGCGTAAGTGCAGCAAGGGAAGGTCAAGCAACGCTTCAGTCGGCAACGGTAATGTCCTGCCTGCTACCAATTGCGGGCTGCACACAGGAAACACTTCTTCACTGAACAACCAACGGCTTTCGCCCTGTTTAAAACGCCCGTCACCGAACAACACCGCGACGTCGACATCAGCGCGCAGCATGTTATAGCTGCGTTCACTAGTGACCAGACTGACGTCCACGTCAGGGTTGGCTTGGTGGAAGCGGTGCAGGCGCGGCATCAGCCAGTACGCGGCGAAGGCGAAGTCAGTGGCCACCTGCAACACCTCGTGCTGACGCTGGGCGGTGACCGCATTCAAGCCACCGTCGATGGACTGCAGGCCCGATTGCACATAGCTGAACAGCACCTCGCCTGCATCCGTCAGCTCAATGCCGCGGTAAATGCGGTCGAACAATCGCGTCACCAACTGCTCTTCGAGACGCTTTATTTGCTGGCTGACCGCAGGCTGAGTGGTGCCCAGTTCAACCGCCGCGGCGGTAAAGCTGCGATGTCGGGCAGCCGATTCAAACGCTCGCAGCAGGTCCAACGACAAACCACCAAGGGCTTCATACATAAGCTGGACTTATCCTAGGTATTGCTTTGCATGGGCTTTACCCGCAAAGCCATGGGTCGCATTCTCTGGGTTAGCACTCTCGCATAAATTTTCACAATGGAATGCCGCGAATACATGAAGCGCAAGAACATTCTTTTTATCATGGCCGATCAAATGGCCGCGCCGATGTTGCCGTTTTACGCCTCATCTCCAATCAAAATGCCTAATTTGAGTCGCCTCGCCGCCGAAGGCGTGGTGTTCGACGCCGCTTATTGCAACAGCCCGCTGTGTGCTCCCTCGCGTTTTACCCTGGTCAGCGGTCAGCTCCCGAGCAAGATCGGCGCCTACGACAATGCGGCCGATTTCCCCGCTGACATCCCAACCTACGCCCACTATTTGCGCGGTCTTGGCTACAAAACAGCGCTGTCCGGCAAAATGCACTTCTGCGGCCCGGACCAGTTGCACGGCTACGAAGAACGCCTGACCAGCGATATTTACCCCGCCGACTATGGCTGGGCAGTGAATTGGGATGAGCCAGACGTTCGACCGACCTGGTATCACAACATGGCGTCGGTGCTGCAAGCCGGCCCGTGCGTGCGCACCAATCAGCTCGATTTCGACGAAGAAGTGGTGTTCAAGGCCCAACAGTATTTGTTCGACCACATTCGAGAAGACGGTGATGCGCCGTTTTGCCTGACGGTTTCCATGACCCACCCGCACGACCCGTACACCATTCCTAAACCATTCTGGGACCTGTACACCAACGAAGACATTCCAATGCCGCCAGCCCACGCCGATCAGGCCGCGCTGGATCCGCACTCGCAGCGGTTGCTCAAGGTTTATGACCTATGGGACAAGCCTATGCCTGTGGATAAGATTCGCGATGCCCGCCGCGCATACTTCGGTGCCTGCAGCTACATCGATAGCAATGTCGGCAAGCTGCTACAAACCCTTGAAGATTCCGGCTTGGCCGACGACACGATTATTGTGTTTTCGGGCGACCATGGCGACATGCTGGGCGAACGCGGTCTCTGGTACAAAATGCACTGGTTCGAGATGGCTGCACGCGTGCCGTTGTTGGTCTACGCTCCGGGCCAGTTCAAGGCTGGCCGCATTAGCGCCTCAGTCTCCACAGCCGATTTACTGCCAACGTTTGTAGCCTTGGCCGGCGGCGAACTGGATACCGGGTTGCCGTTGGACGGGCGCTCGCTGTTGCCGCACCTGAACGGCGAAGCGGGGCATGACGAAGTGTTCGGCGAATACATGGCCGAAGGGACAATTGGTCCGTTGATGATGATTCGTCGTGGTGCTTATAAGTTCATCTATTCAGAACAAGATCCGTGCTTGTTGTTCGATGTATGCAACGACCCGAAAGAGCTGGAAGAGCTGAGCCAATCAGCCGCTCATCAACAATTGTTCACTGATTTCCTGGCTGAAGCTCGGGCCAAATGGGATATACCGGCGATACACCACCAGGTGCTCGCCAGCCAGCGTCGTCGACGTTTTGTCGCCAAGTCGCTGGCAATCGGCAAGCTGAAGAGTTGGGATCACCAGCCGCTGGTAGACGCCAGTCAGCAATACATGCGCAACCATATCGACTTAGACGATTTGGAGCGCAAGGCACGTTATCCACAACCTTAACCCTGCCAAAATCAAAAAAAACCAAAGGGGCACAACCATATGAAGTTATCCACAACATTAGCAGTCGGTTTTATTGCTTTGACCAGCGTTTCGGCCTATGCCGAACAGAGTTGCAGCACGGTGAAGATGGCCGATCCCGGCTGGAGCGACATCGCCGCAACCAACGCCATCACCGGGTTTTTGCTCGATGGCATGGGTTATAAGGCCAAGGTCGACACCTTGGCAGTTCCGATCGCTTACGGTGGCCTCAAGGACGGCCAAGTGGATGTCTTCTTGGGTAACTGGATGCCGGCTCAACAGGGTTTTTACGACAAGTTCGTGGCTAACGGCGATGTCACCCAACTGAGCAAGAACCTGGACGGCACCGAGTTCACCCTCGCCGTACCGGACTATGTTTGGGACGCGGGTGTGCATAACTTCGCCGACCTGAATAAATTTGCCGACAAGTTCGGCAAGAAGATTTACGGCATCGGCTCTGGCGCACCGGCGAATATTTCGTTGGCGACGATCATCAAGAAAAACGAGTTCGACCTGGGCCAATGGAAACTGGTTGAATCCAGCGAACAGGCGATGCTGGCCGAAGTCGCTCGCAACGTGAAAAAGAACACCTTCGTAGTGTTCCTGG
>NZ_JAMFRV010000175.1 GCF_026224925.1 Pseudomonas sp.
ACCACAGGATCACCAGCGGGATCAGCGCCAGATGCGGCACGTTACGAATCATCTGCACCGAGCTGTCCAGCAGGCGCTCGCCCCATTTCGACAAGCCGGTAATAAAGCCCAGCACCAGCCCAATACCGCCACCGATGGCAAAGCCGAGTCCGGCGCGCCAACCGCTAATCGCCAGGTGGGTCCATATTTCGCCACTGCGAACCAGGGCCACACCGGCCGCGATAACGGCGCTCGGTGCTGGCAGGATCCGCGTTGACAACCAGCCGGCCGAGACCGAGAGCTGCCATACCGCTAACAACAAGACTGGAAGTGCCCAAGGCGCCAATCTGTGAAGGATTTTTTGCGAAGCACTAAGGCTCATGGAGTTGTCTCCTCAAAGGGCCGATAAATTACGGAGCCTTGGCCACGGTAGCGGGAGGCGTCCAAATCACGTCTTTGATGCTCAACGGTTTGGGGATCAATTTGAGCTGATAAAAACTGTCCGCGATCTTCTGTTGTGCCGCGACCACTTCAGGGGTGATGAACAGCGCGCCGTAACCCTGGCGTTTCACTGAAATCCGGGTGATGTCGGTTGGCAGCCCCAGCAGCGGCGCCACTTGTTGCGTGACTTCATCCGGGTTGGCTTTGGACCATTCGCCCACGGCGCGCACTTCTTCGATCAGCGCTTTGATCACTTCAGGATGCTGTTGGGCATAAGGCTTGGTCGCGAGATAAAACTGGTGGTTATCAACGATGCCCGTGCCGTCACGCAGGGTCCGCGCCTTTAATTGTGTTTCGGCGGCGGCCTGGTACGGGTCCCAGATCACCCAGGCATCAACACTGCCTCGTTCAAACGCGGCACGCGCATCGGCGGGCGCCAGGAATATGGTCTGGATATCGGTGTATTTAAGTCCGGCGTCTTCCAGCGCTTTAACCAACAGGTAATGAACGTTGGAGCCTTTGTTCAGCACCACTTTTTTGCCTTTAAGATCTTTCACCGAGGTGATCGGTGAGTCTTTGGGCACCAGAATCGCTTCGCTGGTGGGCGCCGGCGGTTCGTAGGCGACATACAGCAAGTCAGCCCCAGCCGCTTGAGCGAAGACTGGCGGTGTTTCGCCGGTCACGCCGAAATCGATCGAGCCTACGTTCAGTCCTTCAAGCAATTGCGGGCCGCCGGGGAACTCCGTCCATTGCACCTGCACACCTTGGGCGGCGAGTCTTTTTTCCAGCGAGCCCTTGGCCTTGAGCAATACCAACGTGCCGTATTTCTGATACCCGATGCGCAAACTTTCTGCTTGAGCAGCGGTGATAGCGCCGAAGGTGACTGCCGCAGCAAACAGAGCGACCAGGCTTCGACGCAAAATAGCAGTGCGCATGGCGCGCTCCTTTGCTGTGACGATTAGGGTGCACCCGCTTGCCTGTTATCAGGCGAGTAAGGTGGCTAGCGATTTCGCTAAGTGGGACAGACCTTAACAGGAGTTTTTTATATCTATAAATCTCATTTTTTCATTTGTTTATTCTTTAAATGCATAAGTATATTTAATGGATTGCGGACACAAAAAAGGACCGAATCACCGGTCCTTTTTTTGTCGTAAAACACTTAGCGATTGGGCTGAGGGGTCAGGCGCAAATATGGCGTTACAGCGGTGTAACCCTTGGGAAAGCGCCGTTTGATTTCTTCTTCGTCCTTGATCGAAGGCACGATCACTACGTCCTCGCCATCCTTCCAATTGGCCGGGGTCGCGACTTTGTAGTTGTCGGTCAATTGCAGCGAGTCGATCACCCGAATAATTTCATGGAAATTGCGACCCGTACTGGCGGGATAGGTGATGGTCAGCCGGATCTTCTTGTTCGGGTCAATCACGAACAGTGAGCGTACGGTGAGGGTGTCGTTGGCGTTGGGGTGAATCAGGTCGTACAAGTCCGACACTTTACGGTCTGCGTCAGCCAGGATCGGGAAGTTGACGACAGTGTTTTGTGTGCGATTGATGTCGTCGATCCATTTGACGTGGGAGTCGACGGGGTCCACTGAAAGCGCGATAGCCTTGACGTTGCGTTTGCTGAACTCATCCTTGAGTTTGGCGGTGAAACCCAACTCCGTGGTGCACACTGGGGTGAAGTCCGCGGGGTGAGAAAAAAGAACGCCCCAACTATCACCTAGCCACTCATGGAAGTGGATGTTTCCTTCGCTGGACTCCTGTTGGAAATCGGGGGCGATGTCGCCAAGTCTCAGGCTCATGTTGCGGCTCCTTTGGTTTTATATTCGGTCCCTTACTCTGCCTTCGGTCTGTGATTTTTAATAAGAATGAATATCGATTTGGTTAGTTCGTTATGGAATAAAAACGATAAAGGGGCTCTTTTTGGTGAGCTTCACGCGGAAAATCTAACGAAATTTTCACATATGTCATCAAACCGACCGTTATTTTTCACACCTGTTTCACCTTCCATTTACCTATGGCTGCGCATAATTACCCCGACGCTGATGAAGCTGGGCTCCTCAACCGATGCTTTATCAATCTGACCGTTGTTTTATCTTTATTCATACGCAACGCATTACCTGGCGCCTGTAATTAGCGCCGCAGGAGCAGTCCGATCATGGAGTACCGACTATGGCTCGCTCAGAGATGCCGCTCTGTCAGCCTTGGTGACCGATCAAAATACAAAGCCCGCTTGGCTGCCCTCCTCTGTGTGGGCGCTGTTGTAGGCGCGGCTGTTTTTCTGTCACGGCCGGCCACCCTTCCAAACCTGGCCAAAGCCGATGCGGCAACCCTCTCCAGCTTCAAAGCGCATTGGGCAAAGGGCGACATGATTGTCTTAGTGCGCCACGCTGAGCGTTGTGACCATTCAACAGCGCCGTGCCTGGGCCCTGCAGATGGCATCACCGAGCGGGGCAAAAGCGTGGTCCAAAACGTCGGACTGCAGTTTCAAAAGCTCGGAATGCAAAACGCTGACATCTTCAGCAGTCCCCTGACCCGCGCTGCACAGACCTCCAGCTTCATGTTCAACTACGCCAGCATTGACCAAGGCTGGTTGTTCAACTGTAGAAAGACCATGTTGACCGATACCCTGAGCCATAAGGTGAAAGGTCGTAATTTGGTGTTGGTCACTCACAGTGAATGCTTCTCGGCCCTTGAAAACCTTATGGATTTACCCGAATCGAAAACTCGCGATTACGGCTACTCCCTATTCCTGACCGCCAGTGATGATGGGCTGCAGCCTAAAATAACTGGCTTCGTTGACGCTGGCGATTGGCAGAACATAGTCGGCAAGTAAGTTTCCCTTCCTGAATTGACATAACGCGGTGGCACAAATCGCACCCAATAAAAAGCCCTGCACATGGCAGGGCTTTTTCAACTCAAGACGCTATCAAAAGAAAGCGTAAGTGTAGTTGAAGATCAGACGAGTCTGATCGGTAGGGTTGGTAGTGCCCGAGCCATCGTTGTGGTAGCTACCGGTACGCAGAGTAGTACCGAAACCTTTCAGGTAGCCGGTCTGCACTACGTAATCGATACGTGCATCACGTTCCCACTCAGAGTGAGACGGACCACTGCCAGTAATGTCGCGGATGTCATCACCGTGCAAGTAAGTGATCGAGGCTTTCAGACCTGGAACACCGATACGGGAGAAGTCATACGCGTACTGAGCAAACTTGGTCTTTTCACCGGCGCGGATGAAGCTGTTAACCACCGAGTCAGTGAACAGATAGAAGCTGGTGCCGCCGTTGTCTTCGTTGTTCAGACCGGTTGCTTTAGCACCGTTGGTGGTCACGTTACCTTGGTTCAACAGGACGAAACCGCCGTCGTCGCTAACACTCTGGTAACCGACCAGGAACGAATTGCCGCCCAACTGGTAAGTGAAGATCGAGCTCCAGGTGTTGTTATCAACTTCGCCGGCATTCTTCGCGTAGCCGCCGTTGTTGCTGAATGCATAACCAGCGGCATTGCTGCTGTTTTCACCCTGAGAGCGGCTGCGGAAATAACGCAAGTCAGTCTTGAACGACTGGTCGTCTCCGATCGGGAGAACGTGAACCAGGCCGAAGAAGTCTTGCTTGTAGAAATCTTGCAGGTCTGCGTGGTAGTACTGCAAGGTCAGGTCTTTAGTGACCTTCCAATCGCCACCAGCGAAAGCGAACTGGTTGCTGCTTTGAGTTGCGCCAGCAACCGACAGACCGGTGCTGTTGGTCGATGCACGACCAGTGGAGTGTTGCAGATCACCAGCAACCAATGTCACGTTGTCGATGTCTTTGGAGGTGATGATGGCACCGTCAAAGTTTTGCGGCATGGCGCGGCTGTCGTTCGCCAACAGAATTGGCAATTGCGGAGCCAAGGCACCACCAACGTGCAATTCGGTTTTCGAGTAGCGGAACTTGACGTTTGCGTCGCCGCGAGTCAGGTCGTCTACAGCGGAACCGTCGTGCTCGGAAGGCCAGAAGCTGTTGTTGCTGGCAGGACGACTGCCTCGGCCGCCATCAAGGTGCAGACCGTAAAGTATCTGAGCATCGACACCGACACCGATTGTGCCTTGGGTGAAACCAGACAGGTAATCGAGTTTCAGAACTTCTGCGGTCTCATCTTGGTTCAGGCCGCCCTTAGAATGGTCGTCGTTCTCGTAGTAATACGTACGGGAACTCAGGTTCAGTTTGCTGTCTTCAAGAAATCCTGCAGCACCTGCTTGCTGGGCGAGTACGCCCAAAGCGACAGCCAGTGCCAAGCTTGACTTGTACATGTTTTGCTCCTCAGTGTTTCTAATTTTTGTCTTCCAAAGCTTGGGGATCTGACGCCCTTTCCGCTTGGATGTGCGATTAGCACTAATGTGTGACCACCAAGTCAACACATTACTGTCACATACCGACCTTGGTCTAACGTCGTCCCAAATCTAGGGAGGAGATTAAATAATATTTCATAATTCTAAAAAGAATTGTTTCATCGTTTTTCAGACGATTATGGAATATGAAATCTCTTTTTCCAAACCAATAGCCTTTTGCCGTCACCAAAACCCTTTTTTATTCCGTAAAGGAATAAAAATACGCCTTAATATTCCCAATTAGCTTGCTTTCGATTAGAAACCGTGACGCGGCTCTTATTTTTGGCTCCGAGCTTGAGTCTCCGCCGGGTACTTCAATGTCATCGGCGGGAATTTCTCAAAATTAAGTTACAGTTTTTGTATTGTGCAAAAAAATCTTTTGAGGATGGTCAAATGAATATCAATTCATTTGATATCCATCCAAATCCTGCCAATTTAGAATTTTCGGCTGATTCTCGTGCCCTATGAGAAATGCCCCACCTTCCTCAACGACTCATAAGCTAATACCGAAAAGTTATTTATCCGAATGTTCTTAGATCCCCTAGGCTTTGATTCCGCCGATTTTGGCTGCCTGATCTGGGAGCTTCAC
Source organism: Pseudomonas sp. (assembly GCF_026224925.1). Taxonomy (GTDB): domain Bacteria; phylum Pseudomonadota; class Gammaproteobacteria; order Pseudomonadales; family Pseudomonadaceae; genus Aquipseudomonas. The sequence goes on from NZ_JAMFRV010000175.1 coordinate 5,372, forward strand.
CATGGGTACACGTCATCCGCTACGGCGGCGAATCTTGATGGGGGTCTCGATGGCGCTAGTCGCTGTATTGGCCTTACCGATTGCCGCGCAAGAAACCCTGCGCATTGGATATCAGAAATCTTCAACCCTGATCACGGTCCTCAAAAACCAAGGCACACTTGAGCGCGAATTGGCCAAGCAGGGGATTGATGTGTCATGGCATGAATTCCCCAGCGGGTTGCCATTGTTGGAATCGCTGAATATCGGCAACGTCGACCTCAGCGCTGATGTGGCTGACACAGTTCCAGTGTTTGCTCAGGCGGCGGGCGCCAGGTTGACCTATTTTGCCCAGGAAGCGCCGTCGCCGAGCGCTCAGGCAATCGTTGTACACGACCACTCTGCGATCAAAAGTCTCGCGGACCTAAAAGGTAAAAAAGTCGCAGTCACCAAAGCGGCGGGCAGTCATTACCTGCTGATCGCCGCGCTGAACAAAGCCGGGCTTAAATTCAGCGACATAGAACCGGCCTATCTAACCCCTGCCGATGGCCGTGCAGCGTTCGAGAACGGCAAAGTGGATGCATGGGTAACGTGGGAACCGTTCCTTAGTGCAGTACAACGGCAGCTACCGACACGGACATTGGCCGACGGCAGAGGCCTGGCACAGTACCAACGTTACTACTTGACCACTAATGCTTACGCCGCCAGCCACGCGAACGTGTTGAGCGTCGTATTTGCCCAATTGCAAAAGACTGGTCACTGGCTCAAAGCCAACCCCGCCGATGCTGCGAAGATCCTCGGCCCTTTGTGGGGAAATCTGGATGTCGCGACGGTTGAAGCCGCCAACGATCGGCGCAGCTATGAAGTTCAGACCGTGAAAGCCGACAAACTCGATGAACAGCAAAGCATCGCCGACGCGTTCTTTGCCGCAGGATTGCTGCCTAAGAAGGTCGACGCCAAGGATGTGTCCGTTTGGCACCCTTAATAGAAGAATAGAATCCGTGTGGAGGGGGCGCGAAGCTTCTGTGGGACCGAATATATTGGGGAATGGGTTTCACATCCGGCATCGTTGGTGTTTGACCCAACACCTTCCCGAATGAATTCGGTCCACAGGGATCGGGGGGTTATCGCTTGGATTTTCCCCTCATAAGCTAATGCCAATAAGTTATTTATTTAACAATTCTTAGATCATTTAGTCTTCATTTCCGCCGGAGCACGGCCCGTCTGATTGGAGCTTGATGATGAAACGGAACACCCCAGTACGTTTGTTTGCGGCCTTGTCGTTGGTAACCGCAAGCTTCTTCGCCCAAGCTGCGGACTTCACCGTCGCCTATCAAACCACCGTCGATCCAGCGAAAGTCGCCCAAGCTGACGGCGCTTACGAAAAAGCCACGCAGTCGAAAATTGCCTGGCGCAAATTTGATAACGGTGCAGACGTGATTACCGCCGTCGCGTCAGGCGACGTACAAATCGGCTACCTCGGTTCAAGCCCTTTCACTGCGGCTGCAACCCGAAAACTGCCGATAGAAACCTTCCTGATTGCGACTCAAATCGGTGCAGCTGAAGCCCTTGTAGTGCGCAATGGCTCGGGGATTAATTCCCCTCAAGACCTGATCGGCAAGAAAATAGCAGTGCCGTTTGTCTCCACGGGGCACTACAGCCTGCTGGCCGCGCTGAAGCATTGGAATATCGATCCGTCGAAAGTCACCATCCTAAACCTCGCGCCACCGGCCATTGCGGCTGCCTGGAAGCGTGGCGATATTGACGCCACCTACGTGTGGGACCCAGCACTGGGTGTCGCCAAGGAAACCGGCAAAGTACTGATCACTTCCGGCGAACTGGCCAAGCTCGGCGCGCCAACCTTTGATGCGTGGATTGTGCGTAAAGACTTCGCCGCCAAACACCCGGAAATCGTCAGCGCATTTGCCAAGGTCACCCTCGACGCCTACGCCGCGTACCGCAAAGACCCTGCAGCCTGGATCGCCAACGCCAGCAACATCGACAAGGTGGTGAAACTGTCCGGCGCCAAGGCATCCGATGTTCCACTGCTGCTGCAAGGCAACGTGTACCCCTTGGCGGCTGACCAGGTTGTCGCATTGGGCGCACCGACCATCGACGCCGTTACCAAGACCGCCGCGTTCCTCAAGGAGCAGGGCAAAGTCGACGCAGTGCTGGCCGATTACTCACCGTACGTAAGTGCCAAGTTCATTACTCAATAATCAACCGCCACTTCGGAGCGTTTGCCATGGCTTTGCTACAGCTGGAGCGTATCAGCGCACAGTATCCCGGCGCGGTTGAGCCGGTGCTGTCCGATATTTCCCTGACCCTCGGCCCGCAACAGCTATTGGTAGCGCTGGGTCCTTCCGGCAGTGGCAAAACCTCGCTGCTGAATTTGATTGCCGGCTTTGTTGAGCCCAGTGCCGGACGCATAACGCTGGATGGAGTCCCGGTAAAAGGCCCCAGCGCCGAACGCGGCGTGGTGTTCCAGGACGATGGATTATTGCCTTGGCAGGATGTTCTGGAAAACGTCGGCTTCGGCCTACAACTCGCTGGTATGCCCCGCGCCCAGCGTGACGTCAAAGCTCGGGAGATGCTGGCCTTGGTCGATCTCGCCGACTTCGATCATCGGCGCATCTGGCAGCTCTCAGGCGGCCAAAAACAACGTGTCGGACTGGCTCGCGCATTGGCCGCTGATCCACGGGTATTGCTGATGGACGAACCCTTCGGCGCGCTCGACGCGTTTACCCGCGAACAAATGCAAGAGTTGCTGCTGCAGGTCTGGCAGCGCACCGCCAAACCGGTGTTCCTGATCACCCATGACATTGAAGAGGCAGTGTTTCTCGCCACCGACCTCATTCTGTTAGCCCCCAACCCAGGGCAAATTGTCGAGCGCCTCCCGTTGGAGTTCGGTGAGCGTTATGCCAACGGCGAGTCAGCCCGCGCGATCAAATCCGACCCACGCTTTATCGAAACCCGCGAGCACGTATTGTCCAAGGTCTTTTCCCAGCGCAGCGTTTCGATCCGGGAGCAGCGCGCATGAGCAGTTACGAACTACCGGCCACAACCAAAGCAAGTAAACACCCACCGTCGACCCTCCCGGTACGGCGCAGCCTGAGTACGCGCTGGATCAGTGTGTTGACCCTGATGACCCTCCTCGCCCTCTGGTGGGCGGTCACCGCTGCCGAATGGATTGAACCGCTGTTTTTGCCACCACCGTCCGCAGTACTGGAAAAAGGCTGGTTGTTGGCGACCAAGGGCTACATGGACTCGACCCTGTGGCAACACCTTGGCGCGAGTTTGCAACGCATTGGCCTAGGGCTTTTCTTCGCTGTGGTGACCGCCGTGCCGGTGGGTATCGCCATTGGGCATAACCGCATCGCACGGGGCATCTTTGATCCACTGATAGAGTTCTACCGCCCAATTCCGCCCTTGGCCTATTTACCACTGATCGTAATTTGGTGTGGCATTGGTGAGCTGTCAAAAGTGCTGTTGATCTATCTGGCGATCTTTGCCCCTGTAGCGATTTCTACTGCTACTGGGGTGCGTACCGTAGACCCGGCAAAAATCCGCGCAGCGCAATCGCTGGGGGCTACACGCTGGCAGTTGATCCGCCATGTGATCCTGCCGAGTGCATTGCCAGACATTTTGACCGGCGTGCGAATTGGCTTGGGTGTCGGGTGGTCGACGCTGGTGGCCGCCGAACTGATCGCAGCCACCAGCGGCCTAGGTTTTATGGTCCAGTCGGCGGCGCAGTTTCTGGTCACGGACGTCGTGGTGCTAGGCATTCTAGTGATCGCGCTGATCGCGTTTGCTATGGAGATGGGCCTGCGTGCGCTACAGCGTAAGCTGGTGCCGTGGCATGGGCAGGCGCACTAGCCGGGAAAATGCATCACTTTGGTGTCTTGCACCATTTAAATGCGCAAATTGTGTGCAGGGATTTCGAAATAGCAGCCAAGCGAAATTTTCCGCACAGGCGCCGAACATATTCGAAAACGCTCAAGACACCACGTTTAAAGAGTCTCGTAGCAGAAAACCCATTTATTAACGTTGAAATTCAAAAACTGGCACGCAGCCTGCAATAGGTTATGTAACACCAGTTTTGGGGACCTTGGTACAGGCAGGCCGGGGATTCCCCTCTTTTATTCCTCTCGGAGACTGACCTCCAGTCTCCAGCGCCCGTCCACTCTCGCACCGTGCCAGTCACCGTGCAAAGGGCGGGCCGCCAGCAGGTTCAGCAACAAACCTCCATCCGCACGTTGCACCCTCCAGCGAACATCTTTGCCGTTGAGCTTGAACTCACCTTTTTGCGCGCTGCCTTGGGCGTTGAATAACATTGCCAGCGAGCCCGACACCTGCTCACCCTGCACCTTTGGTTCGTCGTTGAACCACAGCACCAGCCCGTTGGCGCTGGATTCAATTTGCTGCAGTTCCAATGGGTCAGGAGCAGTCAACCGACCAATCATCAAGCCGACCATCACACCCACAATAGCCATTGAGCCCAATACCTTGGGCCATAGTTTCGGCCTAGGGTCGTCTTCAAGGGTAGAATGCAGCCCGTCTTTTAATTCGGAGCCGTGCATGTTTCACGTCATCCTTTTTCAACCAGAAATTCCGCCGAATACCGGCAATATCATCAGGCTGTGCGCCAACAGTGGCTGCACCCTGCATTTGATCGAGCCGCTGGGTTTCGAACTGGACGACAAGCGCTTGCGCCGTGCCGGGCTCGACTACCACGAGTACGCCAGCCTTAAAACTCACGCGGACTTGGCAAGCTGCCTTGAAAGCCTTGGTCAGCCGCGCCTGTTTGCTTTTACCACAAAAGGTTCCCGGCCTTTCCACGATGCACGCTTCGAAAAGGGCGATGCCTTTCTGTTCGGACCGGAAAGCCGTGGCTTGCCTGCCGAGATCCTTGATCCCCTTTCCAGCGACCACCGCTTGCGCCTACCCATGCGCGAAGGCTGCCGCAGCCTGAATCTGTCGAATACTGTGGCGGTTGCCGTCTACGAAGCCTGGCGCCAGCTGGACTTCGCGTAAGCCCCCCCCCTGTGGGAGCCCTGCATAAACAGATGAAACAAAAAAGCGCCCCGAAAGGCGCTTTTTTAAACCTACCGCTTATTGCACAGTCTGGGTTTCGCCAGACTCTTGCATGCGGGACAACTCTTGCGCGTACAGCGCGTCGAAGTTGACCGGAGCCAGCATCAGCGCAGGGAACGAGCCGCGCACAACGAGGCTGTCGATGGTTTCACGAGCGTACGGGAACAGAATGTTCGGGCAGAACGCGCCAAGGGTGTGGCTCATGCCAGCCGGGTCCAGACCTTTGATCAAGAAGATGCCTGCTTGCTGCACTTCCACGATGAAAGCCACTTCATCACCGTTATTAACGGTCACCGAAAGGGTCAAAACCACTTCGTAGAAGTCGCCTTCCAGCGGCTTTTGACGCGTGTTCAGGTCCAAGGCAACGCTTGGCGTCCATTCCTGACGGAAGATCGCCGGGCTTTTTGGGGCTTCGAACGACAAGTCGCGAACGTAGATGCGCTGTAGGGAGAATTGCGGGGCTTCAGCGTCTTCTGCAACAGCGCCGTTGGTCGATTGATCAGTCATGTCAGGTCCTTAGGGTTCTGTAGGATTTCGGATTCAAGCCTGGAGCAGCGCGTCGAGCTTACCCGCGCGCTCTAGGGCAAACAAATCATCGCAACCACCGACGTGGCGTGCGCCGATCCAGATTTGCGGGACGGAAGTACGTCCGGCTTTCTGGGTCATTTCAGCGCGAAGCTGTGGCTTGCCATCGACTCTGATTTCTTCGAAGGCAATACCCTTGTTTTCCAGCAATTGCTTGGCACGAATGCAATAAGGGCACCAATCGCTCGAATAGACGATGACGTCAGCCATTTCACTTCACCAATGGGAGGTTGTCGGAGCGCCAGGAAGAAATACCTCCGGACAGCTTGGCGGCGGTAAAACCGGCTTTAAGCAATTCGCGAGCGGTAGCGCCAGCGTGCTGACCCTGAGCATCAACAATGATGAGCGTCTTGGCCTTATGTTTTTCCAGCTCGGCAACGCGAGAAATCACCTTGTCTTGCGGAAAACTAAGAGCACCAACGATATGTCCGGCCAAAAATTCCTTGGACGGACGGACGTCGATAACTACGCCCTGATCACTGTTGACCAGCGACGTCAGCTCACGGGTGCTGAGGCTGCGGCCACCTTTGCTGATTTCTGTCGCGATCAACAGCGCGAGCAGAATGGCGAAGGCGCCAGCCAGCAAATAGTGGTTAGTGGCAAATTCAATCAGATGAGCAACCATCAGTAGGTTCCAGGGCGTTAAAATGGCGGCCAGTATACACAGCACCCAAGGTCGGCCAAAGCCCGTACGGCAGTGACGCCGTTTGAACTTGCCCTTAAAATGCCGATCTCTTTTTTTACTTCGTTCATTAGCTGCGAGTGGAATCTATGACTGCCACGCCAAAACCTCTGGTTCTGATCATTTTGGACGGCTTCGGCCACAGCGATAGCCACGAAGGTAACGCTATCTACGCCGCCAAGATGCCGGTGATGGATCGCCTGTATGCAACTCAGCCCAACGGTTTGATCTCCGGGTCCGGGATGGACGTCGGCCTCCCGGACGGCCAAATGGGCAACTCCGAAGTCGGACACATGAACCTCGGCGCTGGCCGGGTGGTATATCAGGACTTCACCCGCGTCACCAAGTCGATCCGCGACGGCGATTTTTTCAAGAATCCAACCATTTGCAGCGCGGTGGATAAAGCCGTGAGTGCAGGCAAAGCCGTGCACATTTTAGGCCTGCTGTCAGAAGGCGGTGTTCATAGCCACCAAGACCACCTGGTTGCCATGGCTGAGCTGGCGGCGCAGCAGGGTGCAGAAAAAATTTATCTGCACGCATTTCTCGATGGACGCGATACACCACCACGCAGTGCCAAAGCGTCGTTGCAGCTGATGGATTCGACCTTCGCCAAATTGGGCAAGGGCCGTACCGCCACCATCATTGGCCGCTACTTCGCCATGGACCGCGACAATCGCTGGGACCGTGTAGCGTGCGCTTATAACTTGATCGTCGACGGCACGTCCGAATTCCAGGCCGACACCAGCGAGGCAGGCCTTGCCGCTGCCTACGAGCGTGGCGAGAACGACGAGTTCGTCAAGGCCACCAGCATCGGTGACAAGGTCAAGGTCGAAGACGGCGACGCTGTGATCTTCATGAACTTTCGCGCCGACCGTGCGCGCGAGCTGACTCGAGTCTTCGTTGAAGACGATTTCAAAGACTTTGAACGCGCCCGCCAGCCGAAACTGGCCGGCTTTGTCATGCTCACCCAGTACGCCGCCAGCATCCCTGCCCCTTCGGCGTTTGCCGCTGGCAGCCTGAAAAACGTGCTTGGCGAATACCTCTCAGACAACGGCAAAACCCAGCTACGGATTGCCGAAACCGAAAAATACGCCCACGTGACCTTCTTCTTCTCTGGCGGTCGTGAAGAACCGTTTCCGGGCGAAGAGCGCATCCTGATTCCTTCGCCCAAAGTCGCCACCTATGACTTGCAGCCGGAAATGAGTGCGCCCGAAGTCACCGATAAAATCGTCGACGCCATCGAAAATCAGCGGTTCGACGTCATCATCGTCAACTACGCCAACGGCGACATGGTCGGCCACAGCGGAATTATGGAAGCGGCGATCAAGGCCGTTGAATACCTTGACGTGTGCATTGGTCGGATTGTCACCGCACTGGATAAAGTCGGCGGCGAGGCGCTGATTACTGCCGACCACGGCAACGTAGAACAAATGTCCGACGAAAAGACCGGCCAGCCGCACACGGCGCACACGTCCGAGCCAGTACCGTTCATTTACGTAGGCAAACGCGACTTGAAAGTGCGCGAAGGTGGAGTGTTGGCCGACGTCGCGCCGACCATGCTGCAGTTGCTGGGCATGGAAAAGCCGGAAGAAATGACCGGTCACTCGATTCTGGTCGCTAAATAAATAGCGCTAAAAAGCGCAAAACCGGTGTTTTGAATATCCTCAGCGCCGGTCATTTATCCGACTCGCCCCAAAGCAGTAGCCTTGGGGCGTTTTTTTTGCAGCCCGCGGCGGGCATACTAGGCTCTATTCACTCTTCTTTGGTGTCGCCCGCCCCATGCTTCGCGCCCTGATCGCCCTAGTCCTGATGTGCTTGCTCACTCCAGCGTTCGCTGATGAGCGCGCGCAAACCCAACAACAGTTGGAGGCAGCCCGCAAAGACATCACCGAGTTAAAGAAACGCCTCGGTGAATTGCAGCAGGAAAAATCCGGCGTGCAGAAAGACCTGCGCGGCACAGAAACCGAAATGGGCAAGCTGGAAAAGCAGGTGGAGGCCCTGCAAAAGGAACAAAAAAAGACTGAAGTCGAGCTGCAACGGCTCGACCAAGAAAAAAAGAAACTGCAAAGCTCCCGCGTTGAACAACAACGGTTGATCGCGATTCAGGCCCGTGCCGCTTATCAGGGCGGCCGCGAGGAATACCTGAAATTGCTGTTGAATCAGCAGAACCCGGAAAAATTCGCCCGGACCCTGACCTATTATGATTATTTGAGCCAAGCCCGCCTGGCCCAACTACGCAGTTTCAATGAAACCCTGAGCAAGTTGGCCGGCGTCGAAAAAGACATCGACCTGCAACAGGCTCAATTGCTGGTGCAAAAAAGCAACCTTGAGGACCAGCGTCAGGAGCTGGACAAGGTTCGACAGGAACGCCAGCAAGCACTCGCCAAACTCAATCAGGATGTAAAAGCCCGAGACGAAAAACTGCAGACCCGCCAGCAAGAACAAAGTGATCTGGCAAATGTGCTGAAAACCATTGAAGAGACTTTGGCCCGACAGGCGCGCGAGGCTGAAGAAGCCCGCCAAAAAGCCTTGATCGCCCAGCAAGAAGCGGAAAAGCAGCGTCAGCGTGATGCACAGGCTCAAGCACTGGCGAAGAGCAGCGGTAAACAAAACAGCCGCGATGACGACGACGAGGCACCGGTAAAACGTCCGGTAAAAGCCCCTGGCGCGCTGGTTTCCAGCGCTGGCGTTTCGTACGGCGGACCTTTTGAGCAAGCGAAGGGAAAACTTCCTTGGCCTGTTGATGGTCGACTACTGGCACGTTTTGGTGAAACACGCGGTGATGATGCCCGAACCAAGTGGGATGGCGTGATGATCAGCGCCCCCGCAGGCAGCCAGGTACATGCCGTGCACGGTGGTCGCGTGGTGTTTGCCGACTGGTTGCGTGGCGCCGGGCTTCTGGTCATTCTCGACCACGGCAACGGTTTTTTGAGTTTGTACGGCCACAACCAGAGTCTGCTAAAGGACGCTGGCGATATTGTTAAAGCGGGTGAAGCGATTTCCACGGTAGGTAACAGTGGCGGTCAAGAAACACCGGCGTTGTATTTCGCTATACGTCAGCAGGGTCGCCCAAGTGACCCCGCGCAATGGTGCCATGGTTAAGGATAAGCTGGCGCCAACCTCAGGTTTAGGAGTTCGTTCGATGCTGCATTTGTCCCGCCTCACTTCGCTGGCTCTGGCTATTGCGATCGTTATCGGCGCTCCTCTGGCAAGCGCCGCAGAAGCCGTCAAACCTGCTGCACCTGCTCCAGCAGCCGCAACCGTTCCAGCCGCCAAAGCGCCTTTGCCGCTGGAAGAGTTGCGCACGTTCGCCGAGGTCATGGACCGGATCAAAGCCGCGTACGTTGAGCCTGTAGATGACAAAACCCTGCTTGAGAACGCCATCAAAGGCATGCTCAGCAACCTTGACCCGCACTCTGCCTACCTCGGCCCGGAAGACTTCCAGGAGCTACAGGAAAGCACCAGCGGCGAATTTGGCGGACTGGGAATCGAAGTGGGTATCGACGACGGTTTCATCAAGGTCGTCTCGCCCATCGACGACACCCCGGCGTCCAAGGCTGGCGTTGAAGCCGGCGACTTGATCGTCAAGATCAACGGTGCGCCGACCCGCGGTCAGACCATGCAGGAAGCGGTCGACAAAATGCGCGGCAAGATCGGTGAGAAAATTACCCTGACACTGGTGCGCGACGGCGGTACACCGTTCGACGTGACGCTGGCCCGCGCGACAATTCAAGTCAAGAGCGTCAAGTCGCAGATGCTGGAAGCTGGCTATGGCTATATCCGCATTACGCAGTTCCAGGTCAAGACGGGCGAAGAAGTCGGCAAGGCGCTGGCCAAGCTGCGCAAAGACAACGGCAAGAAAATGAGCGGTCTGATTCTCGACCTGCGCAACAATCCGGGCGGCGTGCTGCAAGCGGCCGTGGAAGTAGCGGACCACTTCTTGACCAAGGGCCTGATCGTTTATACCAAAGGCCGCATCGCCAACTCGGAATTGCGCTTCTACGCCGATCCGGCTGACGCCAGCGAAGGCGCACCGTTGGTGGTGTTGATCAACGGCGGCAGCGCTTCTGCATCGGAAATCGTTGCGGGTGCATTGCAGGACCAGAAACGCGGCGTGCTGATGGGTACTGAAACTTTCGGTAAGGGTTCAGTGCAAACCGTGTTGCCGCTGTCCAATGACCGCGCAATCAAAATCACCACAGCGCTGTACTACACACCTAATGGTCGTTCGATTC
>NZ_JAMFRV010000176.1 GCF_026224925.1 Pseudomonas sp.
CAAAGAGTCAGCAGCCGTCTCGCGGGCTGAGATAGCAAAGCCGTAACTCCTCTGTAGGAGTCTACTTGTTGGCGAGCGCTTGACGCGGTGGACCGGATTCACTGCCTCGCCAACAAGTTGGTTCCTACTGATCCAGGGATTTCGAATCCCCCAGAATTGTCGCTGGCATCAATGCCAGGCGATCTTCTTCATAAAGTCCTGAGTTCGGGTGTTTTTGGGCGTGTTAAATATCTCATCCGGTGATCCCATTTCGATGATCCGACCGCCGTCCATCATTGCGATCACGTCTGACACCTCACGCACAAAATTCATTTCGTGGGACACGATCAGCATGGTCATGCCTTCGTTGGCAAGCGTGCGAATGGTGTCCAGCACTTCGCCCACCAGTTCAGGGTCGAGGGCCGAGGTGACCTCGTCGAGCAAGAGGATCTTCGGGTGCAACGCCAAGGCTCGGCTGATGGCCACGCGTTGCTGCTGTCCGCCCGAAAGTTGTGCCGGATAGGCTTCGGATTTGGTTTGCAAACCCACCTTCGCCAGCAATGCCAGCGCTTCCTGACGAACCTGCTGTTCTTCGCGTTTCTGTACCTTCAGGGGCGTGACCATGACGTTTTGCAGCACGCTCATGTTGTGGAACAAGTTGTATTGTTGAAAGACGATGGCGATTTTTTCCCGCGCGCTGCGGATGCTGCCTGGGGAGTTGTAGTCAACCGCTTGAGCCTCGATATCGATGCCGCCGTTATCCGGCTTTGTCAGGCCCATGATCACTCGAAGCAGGGTGCTTTTACCCGAACCGGAGCCACCAATCAGGCTCACCACCTGGCCTTTTTCCAGGCTTAAATTCACCCCGTCGAGTACCTTCAAGTGGCCGTAGGAGCAGGACAGATTCTTCACTTCCAGATGCGGCATGATGCTCACCTCAACTCAGGTTTAAACGGTACGTGGAGTGGCAAGTTCAGGCTCGAACCGCGCGGCCTCGGGAATCAGATGTTGACCCAGACGCTTTTCCAGGCGAGCGCCCAAGCGACTGAGCGGGTAGGACATGGCGAAGTAGATAATCAGGATCACTGCGTAGATCAGAAATGATGAGTACCCCCTGGTGATCAGAATCTTGCCGGCGAAGGTCAGTTCCACCACGCCTAGTTGCGAGGCGAGGGCGGTGTCTTTGATAAATGACACCATGAAGCTGAAGGCGGGCGGCAATACCACCTTCCACGCTTGGGGCAGCATCACTAGAAAAATCAATTGGCGCTGGCTGAAGTTAAGGGTTTGCGCTGCTTCGATCTGCGCCTGCGGTACTGACTCGAACCCTGCGCGGAAGATCTCCGCCAAGTAAGCGGTGGAGATCAGGCACACGGCGATCAAGCCAATGATAAAGAACGACAGGTTAAACCCCGCGCCCTGCAATACGAACATAGTCAGAAACAACGTGACCAGAAACGGTATCCGCCGCATCAATTCGACGAACACAATCAATATTGCCCGAAGCGGCAGTAAGTACGGATTGTGGGTCCTGCGAACACAGGCGATGACAAATCCCATCAACAAGCCCATGGAACAGCCCGCAGCGGCCAGTGCCAAGGTATTCCACGCGGCCTGTAGCAAGAAAATCAACGTGAAGGAACTGAATATGTTGCTGATTTGCTGGGTCAAGGGAAGCATCAGATAAACCTCGCTCGGACGCGGAAGCACCCGTAACAGACGGCGTACAGAAACAGACTGGCGATAAAGGTCAATACCACATAGATGCCTGCGGTAACGGTGAACGCTTCAATACTGCGAAAGGACGAGGAACTGATATCGATGGCCTTGCCTGTCAACTCGTTGACCCCAAACAGGCCGCCAATAGAACTGCCGAGCAAGATCCAGATAAAGAAGTTGGACAGCACCGGATAAATCGTTTCGGCCAAGTGTGGCAACGTTACGTAACGGAAACTTTGCCAGGCACTCATGTTCAATGTCGCGGCGGCTTCAAGTTCAGCTTTCTTTACCGAAACCAGCCCGCTGCGCATGATGTCGGTGAGGTAGGCACCGGCATTCAACGACAAACCGATGAGTACGGCGGTCATGGGCGAAAGCACGATTCCGAGGTCGGGCAGCCCGTAAAACAGCACAAAGATCTGGATAAGCGATGGCGTATTGGTGAAGAACACCACATAGCTGCGCACCAGTCGTTTTACCCATGGCGCCGAGTGCTGTTGAGCCAAGGCGCCAGCCAAGCCGATCATCGTGCCAATCCAGAACGCCAGGAAGGCGATCATCAGGGTAATGCCCGCACCGGCCAGTAAATCGGGCCAGTGCTTGAGGATTTCTCCGAACTGGAAGGTGTAATGCATGCTGCTTGCTCCTACGCCAACCGGCCGTTAGAAATAGGGCGACGGCACGACCTTGACCAACATTGGCGCCTTGAACCAAGTTTCCCAGGTCTGATTGACGAAGCCACTGGTGTGCAGGTTGTACAGGGCCACATTGAGCACATCGCGCAATGCCGTATTGTTCTGTGCAAGGCCTATACCGTCATAGGCGGTGTTCAGCGCTTCAGGCATCACCGTCCAGTGCACGTCCGGGTAATTTTTGGTGAACGGCATGTAGAACTCGATGTTCTCTACCAACGCATCAGCCCGGCCTTGAGCGACCGAGCGGATGGTGTCGGCCATGGTGTCGACGTAGAGGATTTTGGCGTTAGGCAGGTTCTGCTTGAGGAAGTCGGTGGTCCATACGCCGCGGATAAGTACCAGGGTGTACTTCGCGTCGTTGAGTTCTTTCCAGTTGGAGATCTTGACCTTGTCGGTGGTCAGCACGCCCATGGATTCGGTGTGCAACGGCACCGTGTA
>NZ_JAMFRV010000177.1 GCF_026224925.1 Pseudomonas sp.
CCACCGCGGTAACCGCCATAGCCGCCCCCAGCATAGACATCATCGCGCACCTGTTGCAGGCGTGTTTCCAGGTGAGCGTCGGCAGTCACCCCGAGGTCCGCGAGTTGATTATTCATCGCCGGGCGCAGACCGCGTTGATCAAGCCCATTGCTAACCGCCTCGGCCACTTGCTCCGGGCTGGCAAACGGTGAACCACCGGGAAGCCGGCCATTGATCCACGTCCAATTGCGATAGCGCCCGTAATCAATTGTCGGCGCAGGGTAAGCGCTCATGTCCACAGCAGTGGCCGCTTGCTGGGGGGCTGGCGGCAAAGGATTGGAACTGGCGACGTAGGGATTACTGCTCTGGCAGGCGCTGACGCCCAAGCACAGCACGACTGTAGCGAACCGGCGTTTCATGATGCTCTCCGCAATAAGCCGTTTGACGATAAACAACTCACAGTGGCCGGCACAACCAATGCAGGTAACGCCCGAGGCCGGCAAAGCTCGGATGGCGACGATGAGCCAGTTCCATTTCCAACAGCGCCGAAAGCTCGACCTTGGCCTGAAAATCAATCGGCATGTAATCGTGGAAAACCCTTACGCCACTTTGAGCTTCGACTCGCCACATTCCTTCAAGTTGCGCTGACAGTTCGCGGGGATCAAGGGGCTGTTGCGGAGTCAGGCTTTGTTTCTCTCCGGCCATGTCGTTCTTGCGCATCTTGCGAAAATGGCCTTTGAGCAGGTTGCGGTAGATCAGCGCATCGCGGTTATAAAACGCCAGCGACAACCAGCCATCTGCTTTGGTCAATTGATGCAAAACGGGCAAAATCGCGTGTGGTTCAGCCAGCCACTCCAGCACGGCGTGACACAACACCAGGTCGTAGGGTTCGGTGAGTTGCCCAAGCAATTCTTGCCACGGTGCTTGAATAAACGTTGCAGTCTGACCGGCCTCGGCAAAGCGCTCACGAGCGCCGTCGAGCATTGGCAACGCCGGTTCCGCCAAGGTCACGTCATGCCCGCGCTCTGCCAGCCACAGCGACATATGACCCAGCCCGGCACCGATATCCAGCACGCGTAATGGTCTGTCAGGTAGCACTTCCAGCAAGTCGGCTTGCAACACTGCCAGACGGATTGCGCCTTTGGCTCCGCCGTAGATTTTCTCAGCGAAACGCGTCGCCAGTTGATCGAAATGACGGTCGCTCATTTGCTGAAGCGCCGTTCGTTGTCGGCCAGCTTGCTGAGCACCACCTGTTCCATGTCCAGCCCCAGCTCACTGCACATCATCAGCAGGTACATCACGATATCGCCCACTTCCTGACCAGCATGTTCCAGCTTGTCGGGTGGCAGCTGCCGTGACTGGTCTTCGCTGAGCCATTGGAAAATTTCCACCAGTTCGGCCATTTCGACACTGGCCGCCATCGCCAGGTTTTTCGGGCTGTGAAATTGCCGCCAGTCGTTTTGGTCACGGATAAGGTGCAGGCGCTGGGTAAGTTCGTCGAGGTTCATCGGGCTCTCCTGAAGGGGTGTAGCTTCAAGGGGAACGGGGGCGGAAGCAAGAGGGAAACAACAGTCAATCGCAGGCACATATTCTGTAGGAGCTGCCGAAGGCTGCGATTTTTCGGGCCTATCGCAGCCTTCGGCAGCTCCTACAGGGGTCTGTGTTTCTGTGAATTCCTATGCGCTAAACCAACGGTTGCCAACTGCCCATCATGTGCACCAGATTTGCGTCCGGCCCAGTCAACACAAACTGGCCGCTGGAGCCTGCCGCGCTGGCTGACAGCACCACTTCGCTCGGTAACCGAACCGGCTTTTGAAACTCTACGCTGATTTCAACATTCGACGCTGGCAAATGATCGTCCAGCGCGGCGAGGCTTCTGGATTTGAGCCAAAGGCCGTGGGCGATGGCGGTCGGGAAACCGAACATTTTTGCGCTGGTTGTGCTGAGGTGAATCGGGTTGTAGTCCCCAGAAACCTTTGCGTATTGCCGGCCGATATCTGCGGGCGCCAGCCAGCGTGTCACTTCGTTGAGTGGCAACGGTGCGGGCTCGAAATCCCCCGTCGGTTCGCCGGGCAACTGTACCCCGCGACAGAGCATGGTGCTGTTTTCATCCCAAAGCGGTCCGAGTGCGTCTTCAACTTGGGTGATCAGACTGAATGTTGCGCCCTTGGCGTGGGGTTGCAGGTCGGCGACGTGAACACTGACACGTACTTGCCCCACGCCGCCCAATGGCCGATGGATAGAAATACTGTTGCGCAGGTGGATCAGGCCGAGCAACGGGAACGGAAAATCTTTGCCCGTCATCAGTTGCATTTGCAAGGCAAAGGCCAGCACGTGCGGATAGGTAGGAGGCATCAAGCTGGTGTTCGAAAACCCACAAACCTTGCGGTAGGCTTCGACCTGTTGACGGTTGACCGACACCCAGCAGCGCAAGCCTTCGTCAGGTAATACCGAACCTGTAACTTTGCGCCGAAGCGCGGCGTGGACGAACAACCCAGGCAAGGGGGGTGGTGCGTTGAGGTAGCTCCATTGAGAGGCCATCAGTCATCTCCTTTAATGATCCACAGGTCGGCATGAAAAAATTAAGCGCCGATAACGCTCTGGCCGCAGACCCGAAGCACTTGGCCCGTCACCGCGCCGGTCCCCGCCTGGCTGAGCCAAGCCACGGCTTCAGCTACGTCTTGCGGTAAACCACCCTGACCCAAAGAACTCATTCGTCGCCCCGCTTCACGCAAGGCAAAGGGCATATCCGCGGTCATTTTGGTCTCAATGAACCCCGGTGCCACGGCATTGATACTGATGCCTCGCTGTTGCAGCAACGGCGCCCAGGCCCTGGCCATGCCGATCAACCCAGCCTTGCTCGCGGCGTAATTGGTTTGCCCGCGGTTACCCGCGATGCCGGTAATGGACGACAGCAAGATGACTCGACCGTGGTCACGTAAGGTGCCGCTGTCGAGCAGTGCTTTGGTCAACACCTGCGGCGCGTTGAGGTTGACTGCCAGCACTGAATCCCAGAACTCGGCCGTCATGTTGACCAGGGATTTATCCCGGGTGATACCGGCGTTGTGCACTACGATGTCGACGCCGTTGGGCAGGGCCTCGGTCAATTCAAGCGCGGCGCTTTCTGCGCAAATATCCAGCACCAGGCTTTGACCACCAAGACGCGCCGCAAGAGCTTCCAGGTCAGATTTAGCCTGTGGTACATCAAGCAGCACCACTTCTGCGCCATCCCGAGCCAAGGTTTCAGCGATTGACGCACCGATGCCACGTGCTGCACCGGTGACCAACGCTCGTCGCCCCGACAGCGGTCGGCTCCAGTCCTGGACCCGGGTCGCGCAAGGACTCAGGCGTATAACCTGGCCAGAGATAAAGGCGCTTTTGGGCGACAGAAAAAAACGCAGCGCACCTTCCAACTGATCTTCGGCACCTTGGTCGATATGCAGCAACTGCACCGTGCCACCGTCGCGCATTTCTTTTGCGAGGGAGCGGCTGAAACCTTCGATGGCCTGTTGAGTGCTGGCAGCGAGAGGGTCTTCTGCCAAGGTTTCAGGCGCCACGCCAAGGATCACCACGTGCGCGCTGTGATCGAAACTTTTCAGAATCGGCTGAAAGAATTCCCGCAGTTGCTTGAGTTGGTCCGTATGGGTCAAGGTGCTGGCGTCGAACACCACGGCTTTGAGCTTTGGACCCTGCTCGGCAACCCATGCAGTAGCGCCGGGTTGGTCACTGCCGAAGCTGTAAAGAGAGTCAGTCAGCCGCTGGGCAAAAATCCGCACGTGATCGGCCAAGGGGCCAGCGCTGATCAGCAAAGTGCCTTCGATCGGGCGCAGACGCCCGGCTTGCCAGCGTTCCAGTCGTGCCGGGGTTGGCAGGCCAACGGCGCCAATCAGGCGCCGGCCGATGTCTGAGTTGGCGAAATCAATATAGCGGTCAGACGACATGGAACACTCTCCTAGAGTCGGGGTTCAAAGCAATTGACCTCCTGAGTCCGACGGCGTTCGCTGCAATCCGACCTACGCTGTGCTCATCGCTTTTTTAATCACACAGCCAGTACTCGCGCTCAATAACAAGGAAGCTGCTATGAATCTGCCACGTCGCGTCGCCATTGTCGGCGGCAATCGCATCCCTTTCGCCCGTTCCAATGGTGCTTACGCCACGGCGAGCAATCAGGAAATGTTGACTGCAGCACTAGAGGGGCTAATCGAGCGGTTCAACTTGCACGGGCTGCGGATGGGCGAAGTGGCAGCCGGCGCGGTGCTCAAGCATTCTCGTGACTTTAACCTGACCCGCGAATGCGTGCTGGGCTCTCGGCTTTCGCCACAGACACCCGCCTATGACGTGCAACAAGCCTGTGGTACCGGGCTGGAAGCCGCGTTGCTGGTGGCGAACAAGATTGCGCTGGGGC
Source organism: Pseudomonas sp. (assembly GCF_026224925.1). Classification (GTDB taxonomy): domain Bacteria; phylum Pseudomonadota; class Gammaproteobacteria; order Pseudomonadales; family Pseudomonadaceae; genus Aquipseudomonas. The sequence continues at coordinate 4,385 of NZ_JAMFRV010000177.1, forward strand.
AAATTGACTGTGGCATTGCCGGCGGCGTGGACACGACCTCTGATGCCCCGATTGGCGTGAATGAAGACTTGCGGCATATTTTGTTGCAGGTCAACCGCAGCAAAACCGTTGCGGAAAAATTCAAGGCTTTGTTACAGCTGCGTCCACACAACCTCAAGCCTGAGTTGCCGCGTAATGGCGAGCCGCGCACCGGGTTGTCCATGGGGCAGCATTGCGAACTGATGGCGCAGACCTGGAATATTTCCCGGGACGCCCAAGACGAGCTGGCGCTGGAGAGCCATATGAAGATGGCGGCAGCGTATGCCGAAGGCTGGCACGACGATTTGCTCACCCCGTATTCAGGTTTGACCCGCGATCAGAACCTGCGCCCCGACCTTACGCTGGCCAAACTTGCCAGCTTGAAACCAGCATTCGAGCGCGGCCCCAAAGGCACCCTGACGGCGGGCAACTCCACGCCGCTGACCGATGGCGCCTCGCTGGTGTTGTTGGCTAGCGAAGCGTGGGCGAAGGAGCGAGGCTTACCAGTGTTGGCGTATTTGCGTGATGGCGAGGCGGCGGCGGTGGATTTCGTTAATGGCGCCGAAGGTCTATTGATGGCACCGGCATACGCCGTGCCGCGCTTGCTGGCGCGTAACAATCTACGGCTGCAGGATTTCGACTATTACGAGATTCATGAGGCCTTTGCGGCGCAGGTGTTGTGCACGCTCAAAGCGTGGGAAGACCCGGATTACTGCAAAAACCGCTTGGGCCTGGAGGGCGCGTTGGGGTCGATTGACCGTAGCAAATTGAACGTCAAAGGCAGTTCGCTGGCGGCGGGTCATCCCTTTGCTGCGACCGGTGCCAGGATCGTTGCCAATCTGGCGAAACTGCTGGAGGTCGCGGGGCAGGGGCGTGGCCTGATCTCAATCTGCGCGGCAGGCGGTCAGGGTGTGACCGCGATTATCGAGCGGTAGTTTTTCATCTGTACATCACCCTGTATTCCCCAACTGTGGGAGCAGGCTTGCCTGCGAAGGAAGCGACGCGGTGTGTCAGGTACTCCGCTTCGCCAACAAGTTGGCTCCTACAGAAACTTCACTTTCCTGTGCTTTCAACAACCGATGCCGAGTCGCATAACTTTCGGCCATGATTGAGCAGACGATGAGCTGCATCGGGTGGTAAATCATGATCGGCAGCAGAATCAGCCCAAGCCCCGGGTTGCTGCCGAAGATCAGCGCCGCCATCGGTGCACCGGCTGCCAATGACTTCTTACTTGCACAAAACACCGCCGCCACTTCATCAGCATGGCTGAACTTGAGGGCGCGGGCGGTACGGGTTGTCATGAACAGAATGATCGCGAGCAATAAAGCGCTGCCAATGAAGGCGCTGAGAATCACAGAGCTGCCTTGTTGTTGCCACATGCCCGAGACCATTGAGTTGCAGAAGGCCGAGTAGACCAGCAGCAGGATCACCAGCTTGTCGACAATGTTGGTGTAACGCTTGTGCCGGGCGAAGAATTTGCCGAAAAACGGCCGGACGAGCTGTCCCAACACCAGCGGCAGTAACAACATTGCGCACAAATCGAGCAAGGTAGCGCCGAGATCGATCCCGCCTGCCCCAGAACCGACCACCATGCTCACTAACCATGGGGTCATGAATATTCCGAAGACGCTAGACATGCTGGCGTTGAGGATCGCCGCCGGGACATTGCCGTTGGCGCTGCCGGTCAGTGCCACCGATGAGGAGATGGTTGAGGGCAGGGCGCAGAGGTAGAAGAACCCGAGCATCAGCAACGCTGGGAGCTGCGAACCGAACAGCTTGTTGCAGGCCAGCCAAATCAACGGGAAAACCACGAAAGTGAAGCTTTGCACCATGATGTGCAGCTTCCAGTTTTTCAGACCGTGGCTGATTTGCTCGCTGGACAGGTTGACCCCATGCAGGAAGAACACCAGAAACACGCCAACGTTAATCACGTATTCAGAATGCATCCCACCGCCGGCACCGCCGAACTTAGGGAAAAAATAAGCCAGCAGCGTGGCGATCAGCATTCCGCAAAGGAACCAGTCGGTGACAACGCGTTTGAGGTGTGTGAGTACGTGCATGGTGCTCGGCCTGAGTGTCTAAAAATTGTCTGAAAGAGTTTTGTAAAAAACCATGTCGGCAGAGTAACGTAAGCGCTCTATAGCCGTCTTGCGACATAAGGCCAATCGATGCCGACTAACGGACAACGTGGGACCGAACGTCAAATTCCGATGCTGAATGCTTTGCCGCGTCCGTTGTATGCGCGTGTCGAAAGCTTGGGGGCAGGTTCGTGGACGCCGCCGCATCGCCACGACTGGGTGCAATTTGCCTACGCGATCAGCGGGGTATTGGGCGTGCATACCGCAGAAGGCAGTTTTTTCGCACCGCCGCAGTGGGGTGTCTGGATCCCTGCCGGGCTTGAACATGATGTCGTCACGTCAACGCAGGCCGAAATGCGCAGTTTATATGTGCGTCGGGAAGACTGCGCGTGGGCGCCCCAGCGTTGTCGGGTGCTTGAAGTAACAGCGTTGGCCCGTGAGCTGATCAAATCGTTTTGCCTGCTGCAGGCTGATTATCCCCAAGGCGATAGCCGCGAGGAACGCTTGGTCAACGTGTTGCTCGATCAATTGGCAGACCTGCCGGAGGTCGGCTTCTCGTTGCCGTTGCCGCGCCATCCGCGATTACTCGGGTTGTGCAATGAACTGATCGCCAGTCCCAGCCAGGTTATTACCTTGCATGATTGGGCTGATCGTCTGGGCACCTCGGAGAAAACCCTGATGCGTTTGTTTCAACGTGAGACCGGCTTGAGTTTTCGCGGGTGGCGCCAGCGTGTGCGATTGCTGTCATCGCTCAGTGCCTTGGAGGCCGGCGATAGCGTGACAAACACCGCGTTGTCCTGCGGATATGATTCGACGTCAGCGTTTATTGCAGCCTTTAAAAGACTGTTTGGCTTCACGCCGGGCGAACTGTTCAAAAACTGAGACTTGCGCACCCCGCCCGTTGATGGTTGGCTATGCGCTGCTCGGCATAAAAGCTGCTAAATAATCGAAGCCTTACACATCTCTGTGAAGGTCAAAGGTCGGCAGGTACTACTCGCTGTGAGAGGATTGCCGTATAACGAGCAACAATTGCGTATTTGGCCACGAAGGACCCACAAAAAAAGCTGATGAAGACTCCAAAACGCATTGAACCCCTGATCGAGGACGGTCTGGTCGACGAGGTGCTGCGCCCACTCATGAGTGGTAAAGAGGCAGCTGTTTATGTGGTGCGCTGTGGCGAAGAGCTGCGGTGTGCCAAGGTTTACAAGGAGGCGAATAAACGTAGTTTCCGGCAAGCCGCCGAATATCAGGAGGGTCGCAAGGTTCGCAATAGCCGGCAGGCCCGAGCGATGGCGAAAGGCTCCAAGTTCGGTCGCAAAGAAACCGAGGACGCCTGGCAGAATGCCGAAGTGGCGGCTTTGTTTCGTCTGGCCGCCGCAGGTGTGCGAGTTCCCAAGCCATACGACTTCCTTGAAGGCGTGTTGTTGATGGAACTGGTCGCTGATGAATATGGCGATGCTGCGCCGCGTTTGAACGACGTCACACTGGAACCGGATCAAGCACGCGAGTATCACGCGTTCCTGATCAGTCAGATTGTGTTGATGCTGTGTACCGGTTTGGTGCACGGTGACTTGTCTGAGTTCAACGTGCTGTTGACTCCGAGCGGGCCAGTGATCATCGATCTGCCGCAAGCGGTTGACGCTGCGGGCAACAACCACGCGTTCAGCATGCTGGAGCGAGATGTCGGCAACATGGCGTCCTACTTTGGGCGGTTTGCACCAGAGTTGCGGACTACCAAGTACGCGAAAGAAATGTGGTCGTTCTATGAGGCGGGCACGCTGTCACCGGCAACGATACTGACAGGCGAATTCGACGAGCCGGAAGAAGATGCCGATGTTGGCGGAATTCTTCGAGAAATCGAAGCTGCACGTTTGGACGAGGACCGTCGTCAAGCCGGTCGTGCCGACGCTGAAGCCCCACCAAACAAAGCCGAAGAGCCGCCTCCGCCTTGGATGCAGTGATTCGACTGCAGTAGTTCAAAAGCAAAAAATCCGGCTTAGGCCGGATTTTTTTTGTTTGAAAAAAACATCAATCGCAACAGCCACCCGACGCAAGATCCTTGAGTATCGGGCAATCGGGGCGGTGGTCGCCTTGGCAGTGTTCGACCAGCTCCTGCAGGGTGTCGCGTAGGCTGGCCATTTCCTCGATTTTTTGATTCAGCTCGCTGATGTGTTTACGTGCCAGGTTCTTCACGTCGCCGCTCGCCCGGCTATGGTCTTGCCAGAGTGTCAGCAACTTTGAGACTTCTTCCAGCGAGAAGCCCAAATCTCTAGACCGTTTGATAAACGCCAGTGTGTGCAGATCGTCCTTACCGTACAAGCGATAACCGCTGTCACTGCGGTGCGCCGCCTTGAGCAATCCAGTGGACTCGTAATAACGAATCATCTTGGCGCTCAGGCCACTGTTTTTCGCCGCTTGACCGATGTTCATCAGATCCCCCGGTTCAATGATTGGCTCAATATTCCAGCGCGGCTGGCTTCAGGTACATACCGTTTGGACTGTTGGCGATTCGGTATTTAACGATTTCGCCGGCGTGCAGCTGGATAACGGTGGGCTTTGGAACGGTCATACCCGGCGCACATCCCGGCACTTGCCCCGGCAACAGGCGCAGACGCACATCAGTTTTACCGGGTGCCAGATTAAAAGAGGTGGACTCTTCTTGAAACAGCCGACCCACCAACTGGTCCTGAACATAGATGCCAATCTCGCAGGAGGTTGCCACCTCCAGTCGCTCTCGCGAGATGATCAATACGCTGTAATCCTGCGAGTCGGCTTGAGCCCAGGGTGCTGAAGCCATAAGGCCAAGGATGCTGAAAAGACTCAATGCTGACCAGCGCATCGCTGATACTCCTGCGTGAAATACGGTGATATCGCAGCTTGGCCGAGCGGCGTGACGAATACCAGCCCGGCAGTTAAAACAGGAACTTGACCTTACCCTAATGGAAAGGTTGAAGATGCGTGCAATCTTACTGAGGACTATCACTATGCAACGATTTAACGTTCAAGGCATGACCTGCGGGCACTGCGTACGTGCAATTACCCAAGCAGTATTGCGCAGTGATCCTGCGGCTGATGTACAGGTGGATCTGGCGACGGGTGTGGTACAGATAGAAAGCGCACTGAGCACCAACACGATTTCGCATTTGATCACCGCTGAAGGCTATGTGGTTACGCTGTAAACTTGGCAATTGTACGATTTGTGAAAAGTATTGAAAAAAATTGCTCGCAGGACGCTCTGAGGTTTCAGGACGGTTAGACTAGTGAGTCGTGCTGAATACAGTTTTGGATACCGATGAACCTCAGAATAATCCTGATACTTGGCGCCTTGAGCGCTTTTGGTCCGTTGGCCATCGATTTCTATCTGCCCGGTTTTCCGGCCATTGCCTTGGCGTTCGGGACTGACGAAAAGCACGTGCAGATGACCTTGGCCGCCTATTTTCTGGGCCTGTCCATCGGCCAATTGGCCTATGGTCCTGTCGCAGACCGTTTCGGCCGGCGAATCCCTCTGTTGGTTGGCGTCGGGCTTTTCACCCTGGCCTCCCTGGCCTGTTCGTTTGCGCCCACTCTTGAATGGCTGGTTGCCGCCCGCTTCGTACAGGCTTTGGGTGGTTGTGCCGGGATGGTCTTGTCCCGAGCAATCGTCAGCGATAAGTGCAACCCGGTGGAATCGGCAAAGGTTTTTTCGCAACTGATGCTTGTGATGGGGCTGGCGCCGATACTCGCGCCGATGCTCGGTGGCTTGCTGGTCAATCTATATGGCTGGCACTCGATCTTCCTGGTGCTGAGTATCTTCAGTGCAGTGTGCTGGTTGGCGGTTTTTCGCGGGCTGCCGGAAAGTATGCCTGCAGAGCATCCACGCCACCCGTTGGCTGGCGCTTTCAAACAATACGCTCGGTTGTTGGGTGACAAGGTATTCATAGGCCACGCCTTGACCGGCGGGATAGCCATGGCCGGGATGTTTGCGTACGTCTCCGGTTCGCCGTTCGTATTTATCAAAATGTACGGCGTGCCACCGGAGCATTACGGCTGGCTGTTTGGTTCCAATGCAGCTGGCTTCATTCTGACGGCTCAAGTCAACGCCCGGGTATTGAGCCGCCGCGGCCCAGCCTTTTTGCTGGCGCGTGCGGCGTGGGTGTATGTGGCGGCCGCATTGGTTTTGCTGGGAATTGCAGCGTTGCACACGGAGGCGCTCTGGCCGTTGTTGATTCCCTTGTTTATTTGTATCGCCAGCCTAGGGTGCATCATTCCTAACGCCTCGGCCTGCGCGATGAACGGTCAGTGGAAACGAGCGGGTAGCGCATCGGCGCTGCTCGGTTGTCTCCAGTTCAGCGTCGCGGCTGGCGCGTCTGCGTTGGTGGGTTTACTGCACAATGGCACGGCCATTCCGATGGCTGCAGTCATCAGTTTGTGCGGAGTATTGGCGGTGTCTGCCGGGTTGTTAACTCAGCGTCTTCAGCGCATTCGGGACGCGTCGGTAAACGACGCTGCGCGAGCCTGATTAACGGTCATTGATGCGGGCGGGTCTAGCCCGCAGCGTATTGCTGCCGATTGGGCAACTGGTGTGGGGCTAGAAGCCTGGATTCAAGCGTGCGGACAAACGCACGTGCTTCTGCCTCACTGCGAAAGCTGACGACGTGTTGGTCCATGCGGACCTGCCATTGGCTTCCTTGGGATTTTGTTGATTCTCGCACCAGGACTTTCATTGCTGACTTCCTCGAGGTTGGCAAACGCAGCAAGTGTAGTCCCGGTATTACCCAGCGTATTGATCCCGATCAAGCGTCGGACTGACGGCGCTGTTCGTTTGAACAGTGGGCCGTCACGCGACTATCAAAAGCCTTCGAGGACTATCTTGCCTTTGGCTTTACCGCTTTCCAACAGTGCATGCGCACGGCGCAAGTTGGCGGCGTTAATGGTGCCGAAGTGTTCACCGAACGTAGTTTTTAAGGTGCCCGCGTCGATCAGGTCTGCGATGCGGTTGAGCAGTTGGTGCTGCTTGATCATGTCGACGGTTTCGAATAGCGATCGGGTATACATGAACTCCCAATGCAAAGAGATGCTCTTGCGTTTGAGCTTCGTTACATCAAGGGATTTAGGGTCGTCGATCAGTCCCAGGCGACCCTGCGGGGCGAGTGCTTCGACCAACTGATCCAAGTGTTTATCTGTGTGAGTCAGGCTGGCAACGTGAGTCACCTGAGGCAGGCCGGCGCGGGTCAGTTCTTCATTCAGCGGCTTGCTGTGATCCAGCACGTGATGCGCGCCCAACTCTCTCACCCATGACTCGGTCTCTGGGCGCGAGGCGGTGCCGATGACTGTCAGGCCGGTGAGCTGTCGAGCCAGTTGAGTGAGGATCGAACCGACACCGCCCGCTGCGCCGACGATCATCAGGCTTTGGCCTTGGTCCGCGTCACCTTCAGCAACTTGCAGGCGTTCGAAGAGCAATTCCCAGGCGGTTATAGCCGTCAGCGGTAATGCGGCGGCATGGGCGAAGCTCAGGGACTTAGGCATGTGCCCAACGATGCGTTCATCGACTACGTGCAGTTCGCTATTGGCCCCGGCGCGGGCAATCGAGCCGGCGTAAAAAACGTGGTCGCCTGGCTTAAACAGCGTGACATCAATGCCGACCGCCTTGACGACTCCGGCGACGTCCCAGCCCAGGACTTTGGCAGCGCCGCCTTCCGGTTGAGCGTTCTGACGAACCTTGGTATCAACCGGGTTGACGGAGATGGCCTTGACTTCAACCAGCAGATCGCGGGGACCGGCAACGGGGGCTGCTAGTTCGATGTCCTGTAAAGACGCGGGGTCGCTGATGGGCAAGCAGGTGTAGTAAGCGATAGCTTTCATGAAGGTTCCAAATGAATGGTTGGGCTGGAATGGATGATTAGCTATTTCTCTGAAAGATAAAACCCGCTAAAACAGCAGTCTCTTTCAATATTTTTTTGATAATACGAGCGTTTATGCTGCGTTTTGATGATTTGCAATTGTTTGTCCGCGCCGCTGATTTAGGCAGTTTGTCTGCAGCCGCTCGGGTAATGGACCTGTCGGCTGCGGTGGCCAGCGCGGCGCTTAAGCGTATCGAGCAGCAACTCGGTGCACGTTTGCTGACGCGCTCCACCCGCAGCCTCCGTCTGACATCTGAGGGTGAAGGGTTTCTTGAATACGCCAGGGTTGCGCTGAGTAGCCTTGAGGAGGGGCGTCGATTGTTAGCCCGCAGCCAGGATCAAGTGAGTGGTGTGCTGCAACTGTCAGCGCCTTCCGACTTTGGTCGTAACGTTCTACTACCTTGGCTCGATGAATTTCAGCGCCAACATCCTCAGCTCACAGTGCGTTTGCTGTTGGGCGACAGAATCACCAATTTGTTTCGTCAGCCGGTGGACGTTGCGCTGCGTTATGGCGAGCCCGATGTTTCGAGCCTTATCGCTTTACCCATCGCC
>NZ_JAMFRV010000012.1 GCF_026224925.1 Pseudomonas sp.
GAACAAGTCACAAGAAATTGAAGTCGTCAGTCAGGTCGCAGTGCCGGCCCAGTTCTCTGCGCCCGTAGGCCTGATGACTTTGGAGAAATTTGCTGAGTCTGTCGGGCTGCCGCCTGGCGTCGTACTTGGCCACCTTAACCGGGGGATGCTGCCAACCGTCACGCTCGGTCGTCGCCGTCTTATTAATGTTGTTGCGCTCCAGCGTGAACTCGGCCGCAAGGAGTTTGCGCTGTGACCCAAGAATTCCGTGACAAATCATATAAATCCGAATCGCGTCCCAAATCGCTTGGTGAGCGGCTTCAGTGGATGGCCGACAACTTGCCCGGCTTCCGTGAAGAGCTTGAGTTGGTTGGCCAAGCTCAACGTAGTTCAACGCAGCCAGGTCGCATTACAGCACAGCAGGATGTATCCAGCCTGACGGGAGAGCGCGCATGAGGCCCGTTCGCCATTCGCTCCTGAAGAAAATTCGAAAAGATGCCGAGACCGCATATGCAAGTGCTTCTGGTGGTACCACGCGCGCACGTTTCGTTAAGTCGCAAATCTATGGCAGCGGCAAGCATCAGGACGCATACGCCGACCGTACCGCCAGCGCGTTAGCGCTGCCGGAACGGATCGGCGCTGCGACCGAGCCTGTCGGGTTAGTGCCGCATTTCGCGCAGGTATGCAGCGCATCAGATACCCCCATTAATAACATGGGGGAAAACTTAGCGAGCGCCGACGTTGCTGATGATGTGGGCACCTGGGCGAGCATATCCGAAGAGGACCTGGGCGAAGTGTCTTTGATGATGACCGACTCCGGCAAGATCAAGACGGTGATGGTCCGTAGGCCGTCTGACACTCAGGCGTGCATCATCGACTGGATCAATTTCACTGTGTTGGAAGACACGTTCTTCAAGACCGCTCGTCAGACATTGGTCGCCGATGATCAGATCATTGAAGAAGCAAGTCGCCAGTTCGAAAAAATCTTCGGCTTCGGCATTACCGAAAAGCGTGATCGGGGCATGAACTTCTACCGCGAGTCGTGGGTACTTGGCGATGGTATGGGGTTCGTGTGCTTCGGAGGGCAACGCGCAACCATGCTCGTCACCTTGTCCGGCCAAGGATGTCAGAACGCTGTTGCGGGCTGGGAAAAACGGCTGTTCCACTTCTTGACCAAAGTGGCGATGCGCCCCTCGATCTCTCGTATCGATCTGGCCCATGACGACATCGAAGGTGCTTACCTATCCGTGGACTGGGCCTACGATCAATACGTGCTTGGCGGCTATACGCAAAAGGCTGGCGGTCGCCCGCCAAATATCGAACGCATCGGCAATTGGACCAGACCTACTGGCAAAGGAAGGACTTTGACCATCGGTCTGCGCTCCTCTAGCAAGTTCTGCCGCTTTTACGAGAAGGGGCGTAAGGAAGGAGACAAGTCCAGTCCCTGGTGCCGTTGCGAAGTCGAATTCAAGAACACAAACACGATCATTCAGTTCGACGTGCTTCTGAACCCAACAGATTTTTTCGCCGCCGCCTATCCATGCTTTTCAAATTTCGTTCAGGTCGAAACACCACAACGCATGGAAGTGAAAGTCAAGACGGCGCAGATCACGGTCGATGCCTGCATTGAAGTGACCAAGCATCAGTTCGGCAAATACATCCGTGTTTTCCGCGAGCTGTGGGGCGACAAGAAAGCCCTTGATCTGATTTGCAATGAGACAGACGACTACTGGCCAAAGCGTATGAAGCCGCTCACGAGCGATGCCACGTCCGGCCCTACGCCTGTGCACAAGCAAGCTCCTGTGCCTATTCCCTCTTTCATGCAGTTTATTACCACCGTCCCATGTTTCGGCCTCAATGGGGAAAACGGTTTTGCGTAGGCCATTCAAATCAGGAACCACAAAATGAAATTCGCTTCGACGATCAAAGTTACCGGCATGAAGTTCTCCAAAGGGACCATGGACAACGGTCAGGCATTCGACAGCACGAAGGTATTTGTCGAGACCGAACTGGACAGCAGCAAGGACACCGCTATGGGTACGGCCTGCGCCGAGTATGGCTTGGGCAAAGCCGAGGAATACCAGAAATACAAACACTTGGCCGACTCGTTCCCATTTATGGCGGTTGCCGAGATGGAAATCGTGACGAACGGTAAGACGCAAAAAACCGTCATCCACTCGCTGCGGCCTGTGGAAGCTGCGAAGCCAGCTGCCTCGGGTGGCAAACATGCAGGCGCATAAGGCCGAGTTCAAATTCATCGTTCAAGACAAAGAGTCGGCATTGTTTCTGATGCCGGTGGAAGGTGATGTTGGGTTCACGCCTTGGGCGCATGAGGCCGGACGTTTCGAGGGCATTGCCGAGGCCACCGACACAGCGGCTTTGAACTGCCATGAAGGATTTTTTGTCACTCAGGTTGTGTGCGCTGGGCTCAGCGGGTAGTCCCAGCATTGGTTGTGCGCTTTAGCGGTGCGCAATCGTGAAGGTCATCTTTAAAAACATTCGCCAGACGGCGTGTTAAGGGTTGCGATGGCAAAAATAATGATAGCGAATCTTCTGAACAAGAAGGGACCAGCGGTCAAAGACATTTCTGTTTCGGCTCATCTGCAACAAACGCTTAGTGAGGAGCAATAGCATTTTATGGCGACCGGTTCGGTACAAACAGTTGTCGTGTGCGTTCCTTCGACCGTTGCGCAGGCCCCCTGCCCAGCAGGTATGGCGATTTCAACGATACAGGGTTACGTCATTGATCCTTCGCAGGCGGCCAGCATTGACGCACAGAACGCACCGTTCGATTACTCGGTTGCCGCTGGCGTTTGGGGTTTTGTATTCACGTTCGTAGTGGGCATTTACTTAGTAAGTAAATCGGCCGGAACAATTTTAAATGCTATTCGGAATTTGTAGTACTGGCCGGGCAGGTTCCCGGAATATTGTTTTTGGAGTTTTAAATGAATAAATGTGTTCAACGTGGTTTTGCTCTGGTTGGTGCAATCGCTGCGTCGGGTTCGGCTTTGGCGGCTGGCCCCGACATGACTGGTTTGACCGCCGCTGTTGACTTCGGCACCGTCACGACCGCAATTCTGGCGATCGCTGGCATGCTTGCCGTCGTGTATGTCGCGGTTAAGGGCGCAGGTATCGGCCTGTCGATGCTGAAAAAGTAATTCGGCGTCGCATCAGTTTCGGGGTGCCTCGGCACCCCTTTTTTGATATCTCGGGCGAATCTATGACCATCAATCAGCTTTGGTATTTCGGTATTTTTATCTGGGGCCTCGTTTCGGCCTGGGCGGTAATAGAAGGCTTGAAGGGGTGACCGATGGGACGACGCATCTTGTGTTTTTTTCTCTGTCTATCGTTCTCGTTCAACAGCTTTGCAGCTGCCCCGGGCGCTGCCCTTGGTAACGAGATTGCCGCTATTGTCGCCTATAAAGCGGGCATTCGCGGCTTTGCTGCTAACGACCCACGCTTCGGTGCTGCGCTCGCCGCGCTCGGAACTGCGGCGACCGAAATCGGTATCGGAGTAGTTGCTGTTGGCACTGCGCCGGCCTGGGGGACGGTACTGGCTTCTGCGGCCGTTGCCGGCGCCGTGGGATATGCATTTTCCGCGCTGAGCAACTGGTTGTTCAACAGTGACGGCACAGTCACTATTACGTCTGCGGGTTATACGGCGGGTTCAGCGATGACCGCAGGTGGATCGTACTGGTATTGCTCTGGTGTTGGCGTCGGACAGTATTTAGCTGGCGACCCTATGTCCGCATGCCAGGGAGCTGTCGCTGCTCAGAACATCTTGTATGCGGCTTACGGTCTACAATCGCTCGGGGCTGTAGAGCAGAGCACTTCCACCAGTATCACTTACTGGCTTGTCAATGCGGCGGGTGCCAACGTGTCGAATATCGGCGCTACGTACACTGCCTCGGGAGCCCCGCACTCTTGTCCGGGTGGTCAGGCGTTCTCCGTTAACAACGGTACGTGCGGTGCCGTCCCGCCCCCTGCCGGTTCGCCTCCGCAGACTGTTCCGATTGCCACAGCGCTTGCAGAGCTCACGGCCTCGCAATTGGCGACCCCATTAGCTAATGCCGATGTCGCTTCCCTGGCGGATGCTCTTTGGCGGCGTGCAGCCAGTGACCCTGGATATGCAGGCTTGCCATATATCTCAACTGATCCGGTAACGGCGAATGACGTCGCAGCAACTATAGCGGCCAATCCAGGATTAGCACCCGCTACGGTCGGCGATTTAGCTGCGTCTATTCCTGCTGCGAATGCAGTGACACCTGTTCCCGGCAGTGCTGCTGCCGCGGCCGCAGCGAATCCTGGCGTGAACCCTGCCGCTAGTTCCCCGCTCGTTAATTTGGGGAGTGATCCGGGTATAGGCGCGCCGTCCCTTGAGTCCACACCAACAGCTTCTATGATTTTGAGCCCGATATTTAGCCTGTTCCCCACGTTGCGAAATTTTGTGGTGCCGTCACATAACTCGGTTTGCCCAACGCCCTCGATGACAATTTTCGGCAAATACATTCTCATGGATGGCCAATGCACGCTATTAGAGGCAGTCAGGCCCACGCTATATGCCGTGATGGCGTTTGTCTGGTTGGTAGTTGCTTTGTTCATCGTTCTTGCGGCATAGGAGCCTACATGTTCGGTATCGTTCTCTCGGCGTTGAACGTCGTTTTGGGTTTTATTTTTCGCTCAGTACTAATCAAGTTCATCGTATATTTTGCGCTGTTCTTCATCACCACGGAATTTATCGGCCTGCTGTCTTCGATGCTTCCGGATAGCTCGTCGCTATCTAATGCGTTGGGCGGTATTCCTTCAGGCGTTTGGTATTTCCTCGATCTATTCAACGTGTCGGCC
>NZ_JAMFRV010000178.1 GCF_026224925.1 Pseudomonas sp.
GCGTGGCGCAGGAAGCTTGAATAGACCCCTGCATACCCCAACGCCAAGCTCTCTCGATCGACCCGTACAGGGCGATCCTGCAGTGGCCGTACGATATCGTCGGCAGCGTCCATTAGCGTGTAGAGATCCGTGCCGTGGTTCCAGCCCAATCGTTCGGCAGCAGCGATAAACACTTCGAGCGGTGCGTTACCTGCCCCGGCTCCCATACCGGCCAGGCTTGCATCAATACGATCACAGCCTTCCTCTACGGCGGTGATCGAGTTGGCCACCCCCAAAGAAAGGTTATGGTGCGCGTGCATTCCGGTTTCGGTCTGGGGCTGAAGCAGCGCCTTGAACGCACGGAAACGATCACGAATGTCCTGCATGTTCATGGCCCCTCCCGAATCAGCCATGTATACGCAAGTCGCGCCATAGCTCTCCATCAGCTTGGCCTGTTGCGCCAGATGCTCTGCCGAGATCATATGGCTCATCATAAGAAAGCCGACGGTATCCATGCCCAAATCACGGGCGAATTCGATGTGCTGTTTTGACACATCCGCTTCGGTGCAGTGGGTCGCGATGCGAACCACTCGGGCACCAGCGTTATACGCCGCCTTAAGATCATGCACGGTGCCAATGCCCGGCAATAGCAGCGTAGCAATCTTGGCGTGACTGATGACATCAGCCGCCGCTTCAATCCACTCCAGGTCAGTGTGGGCGGCAAAACCGTAGTTGAAGCTTGAACCCTGCAAGCCGTCGCCATGAGCAACTTCGATGGAGTCCACGCCTGCCTTGTCCAATGCGCGCGCGATGTCCTGCACGTTCTGCACCGAATATTGGTGGCGCACGGCATGGCTGCCGTCACGCAGAGTCACGTCACTGATGTAAAGTTTTTTCTGGATGTCCATGAGTGCCTCCTCAGGCGTTGATCAGCGACTGCGCGATGCGTTCGGCGGTCGCCAAGGCTGCGGAGGTCATGATGTCGAGATTGCCGGCATACGCCGGAAGGTAATGGGCCGCGCCTTCCACTTCCAGGAACACCGAAGTTTTCAGCCCGGAAAATGTGCCCAGACCCGGGATCTTTAGCGGTGCTTCTTGGCCGATTACTTCAAATTGCACTTTTTGCTTCAGGCGATAGCCTGGGACGTAGGCATGAACCGCTTGAGCCATTTCCTCAATAGAGGCTTCAACTCTTGCTTGATCAGCCGCTTCGGACAGCACAAAGACCGTGTCACGCATCATCAACGGCGGTTCAGCAGGGTTCATCACGATGATGGCCTTACCCTTGGTGGCGCCCCCGATCACTTCGATGGCCCTGGATGTGGTTTCGGTGAATTCGTCAATATTCGCGCGGGTGCCGGGGCCTGCGGACTTACTGGCGATGGACGCGACAATTTCGGCGTAATGCACCTTGGCCACCCGCGATACCGCAGCCACCATCGGAATAGTGGCTTGGCCACCGCAGGTGACCATGTTGACGTTCAACTGATGGAGGTTAGCCTCCAGATTCACCACGGGTACACAGTAAGGGCCAATAGCCGCTGGTGTGAGATCGATCAAGCGAATCCCGGGTTTGATCGCACGCAAGAATGCGTCGTTCTTCACATGTGCACTGGCTGAAGTGGCGTCGAAGACAAAGTCGATATCGGTGAACTCGGGCATACGTGCCAGGCCTTCGACACCTTCGTGAGTGATCGCCACCCCCATGCGCTGGGCGCGAGCGAGACCGTCAGAAGAGGCGTCGATACCCACCATCACTGACATTTCCAAATGATTGGCATGGCGTAGAATTTTGATCATAAGATCGGTACCGATGTTGCCGGAGCCGATGATCGCAACCTTGTACTTACGTTCAGATGGCATGGGAGAGTGCTCCTGTGGCCTGGGCGAGTAGAAAGACCGCCGGGTCGAGTTGTTCGGCGTATAGGCGAGAGACCTGATCCGCACGAAGATTTAGTGATTGACGTTGATTGATGTACCCCTTATCGGTAATTTCACCGTCTTGGGGGTTGGCTGGAGTGTCGAGAATGACCAGCCGCTGGATGTGTTGGGATGAAGCTGGAGTTTCTTCGGCCAGGCGCAGGATTCCAGCCAGAAGCACTCCCCGAACGGCCACACAGGCAGCCAGCTTCTCAGCACTCATGTCATGACCACCCTCACCCGCCAACTCGCGCAGTGCCGGCGAGACAAACAAGAGAGCTCCCAATTCGTCGCGGTCATGTCCGGTAATTACACAGTCCTGGACATAGGGCGATAGGGCACTGAGCACCCTCACCCGCAGAGCGCTTACCGAGACCCAGGTGCCAGTGGTGAGTTTGAAATCCTCGGCTATTCGGCCATTGAACCGAACGCCTTGTTGCGGGGAGAAAGGGTCAATCAGTTCGCCGGCATCACCCGTGAAGTAATAGCCCTCTTCGTCAAATGCCAAAGTCGACAATTCAGGGCTATTTCGGTACCCGTTGAACACCGAATCGCCGCGAACTCGCATTTCCAGCTTGTCCCCATTGGGTACGAACTTGATCTCAATACCGGGCACGGGTAGGCCGATGTCAGCACAGACTTGAGTCGGGTAATGCACCATGGTCAGCACAGGAGAAGTCTCGGTAGCCCCCCATGCACTGGAAAAAAACAGTGGTTTGGCGCTCACCCGAGCAGCAACCGTTTTCAGCCGCTGCCATAGGCTGGGAGGTAATGCCGCCCCGGCGAAGAACACCATCTCCAGCCGTTCAAAGAAGCAACGGGCCAACGCGTCATCCGACTCCAGGAACGGCAACATGACCTCGTAGCCCTTAGGTACATTAAAAAACAGCGTCGGGCGCACCGAAGCAATGTTTTCCAGCGTCCGCTCGATCGCACCTGGTATAGGGCGGCCATCGTCTATGTAGAGGCTGCCGCCATTGCGTAATACCAGATTGAAGTTGTGATTGGCGCCGAACACATGGCTCCAGGGCAGCCAGTCAAGCACGATCATTTCGCTGTGCTCGACAAATCTCCAACACTGCGCAATTGATTGTTGATTGGCGCACAGCATCCGCTGGGTAGTGACCACGACTTTAGGTGCGCCAGTAGAACCGGACGTCAGCGAGTAGCGTGCCGTTGTACCAGGAGTAACTTGTTCGAAAGCAGCCATAACGGCTGGAGTTTCATCACACCCATATAAATCGCCCAAGTGAATCGCGCCACCAAGTTGGTCGTGATTACGGGCAACAATAACTGGACAGTCGGGGTGGGTCGCTATCAAGGCGTGTGCGAAACGCTTTGCGTCATTGGCGAAAATGACCGCTGGCCCAAGCAAGCGCAGGATTGTGTGCAGCTTGGTGCAGTCTCCCGCAGAGGGCGAGTAAGCCACCGAAATAGTCGCCACAGGTACACCGATGTGCATCGCTGCCAACGTCAGCAATGCATGGTCGATGTCATTTTCAGACAGCACCACTAGGGGTGCGTCTTTCGCAAGGTCCATATCCAGTAGGCCTTGCGCTAAAGCTCCGATTTGTTGTCGTGCCTGACCAT
The DNA here is from genome assembly GCF_026224925.1 of Pseudomonas sp. GTDB lineage: Bacteria > Pseudomonadota > Gammaproteobacteria > Pseudomonadales > Pseudomonadaceae > Aquipseudomonas. Next base: position 3,490 of record NZ_JAMFRV010000178.1, read on the forward strand.
AGCTCAATCGATACCATTGCCCTTCGCGGCGCTCGGCCAGGAAGGTCTGGTCGCTACGCACACTCCTCCAATGTTCAAGCCACTCGCCGACACAGCGAGCGTATGGCTGCAAAGTGTCGGGGGAGCGAAGCACAAAACC
>NZ_JAMFRV010000179.1 GCF_026224925.1 Pseudomonas sp.
ACGGCCACGCCATACGGACCACCTGCGACTCGGAAAGCACCGCGTTTATATGGTCAATTTGCGTACCCCGTAACGCAATTAATGCACTGCCGTCCTTGCGCAGCGCCCCAAAGCCTTCACTGTCGGTGGCTGGGTCGCGGAAAATGACCGGCTGTCCAAAACCCTGCACCGACAGGAGGGTCGCCAGCGCAGGGCGGCCGGTGTGGACGTCCTCGAACCGCAGGTACGCCAATCTCGCGGCTTCTACAGCCAAGGTCAGATCGTCGCGCGCAGGTTGGGAACCGAGTAATGAGGGCAGGGCTTCGGGATGATAGAGGGCGGTTTGCGAGGGATCGTAGTCGAGAGCCAGCATCAGTGTTCGCTCCAGGCGAAACTCATAATGTTCGGCTTTCAACCTCAACTGTTGAGCAGTCAAGATGCGACAACTAGACGGGCCGGTTAGGGCGCGCGGCCGTTCTCCACGGCGACGCACCAATCAAGTTAGTAGCAATCCCAGAAATTTCAATCCAGGCGGATAGATTTGTCTTCGTTTGGGTGGGGTGTGCTTGATGGCTCAATACGCGGGCATCGATTGCTCGCGTCAGGCGTCTTCCATTAACCGCCATCAGTCTCAATATCGGCATCGGTTTTGATACCTTGCTCACGCCGCTGGCGTGCACGCTCCTCCTCGGTGTCCTTCACGGAGTCTGCTTCCGGGGAGAATGGGTTTTCCGCGGCCGTATGTAGTTTTTCCAGCTCTAAATCGTCCTTGTCCGCAGCCAGTGGCACGTCTTCGTCGAACTGGGGGCCGTCGCCTGGATCGTGATCGGGTGTGATCGGGTCGATGGCCGGATCATTGCGCTCGCCAGCCCGGGAAGGCGCCGGAGATCTGGGGTTGTGAAGGTTGTCGTTAGTAGCCATGTTCACCTCTTATCAGGTCCGTTTCTCAGGAGTGACCTAAATCTGAGGACACGCAATCGCGGACGTTCGATCAATGTGCCGACCGGTCGTCCGTTGGGCTGCAGGCCTTAGCTGTCGCGGTGGGCGCCGTTGACCGGTAGGCGGCTGCCCAGTCGGTAGCGTGAGGAGGGGTGAACAAGGCGCACGTAGGTGACAATTTTGCCCGCGCTCCAGGTTCGGCGCATCAGTACCAGGCATGGCTCGTTGGCGTCGATTTGCATGTGCTTGCTTTCGTCGCTGCTGGGGTGGCTAGCCTCAACGATATGTTCCATTTCGTCGGGGCGAATCACGTTCAACAGGTATTTAGCGGGTTGCAGTTGCTCGCCAAACGATTGCTGCAAAAACTCGGGCACCAGCTCAGGGTTGACGTAACGGTCTTCCAACTGCACCGGCACACCTTCTTCGCAATGCACGCATAGCAGATGAAACACCGATGTGCCGGTGGGCAAGGCGAGGGCCGCCGCGATTGCCATTGATGCAGCTTCCCGACCGAGGTGCAACACTTGGCAAGAATAACGGTGGCCTCGGGCCGTAATCTCATCAGCGATGGCGGTGATGCGCAGCAAGTTCGATTGCGGCTTACTCTCCGCAACGAACGTACCCACGCCCGACACGCGGACCAAATGACCTTCTTCAGTGAGTTCGCGCAACGCGATTAACTGTCATGCGCGACATACCCAGCTCTTGGACCAAGCGGTTTTCCGACGGGATCAAATCGCCTGGAGTCCATTCGCCGGTGCGAAGTTTGCTTTGCACAAAGTCCTTCGCCCGCCGGTACAGGGCTTGCGGTGCAGTTTTAATCATCAGGCGCTCCGCGTCTGTTGGTCATCTAGAGAGTGTTCAGCGAGGGAGGCAAGGGAGTTCGCCAAGGCCGCTAGGAACAAATCATTGTCCTGGTGACTGCCCACGGAAACCCGCAAGTAGTCGGTATAACCCGGTTCACGCCACGGCTTGAGAATCACGCCTTGGCGCAGCAGTGATTGATTCACCGTTTCTGCGTTGTATGCCGTTTTAAAAAACAAGAAATTCGCCATGGACGGTACGCAATCAACGCCCAGCACCCTCAACTCAGATGCCATGCGCTGACGTTCACCGGCCACATGCTCAAGGGTCGCCTGCAAATGCGCGTCATCGGCCAATGCAGCCACGGCCGCTGCCTGGGCCACGCGATTGACGTTGAACGGCGTACGCAAGCGGTCGATCAAATCCGCCAGCGTCGGGTCACTGACAATGCCGTAGCCAATGCGCAGGCCGGCCAAGGAATAGGCCTTGGAAAAAGTCCGCAGCAAGACGAACGGTTTGCTGCTCGCTTGGATCAAGCCCAGACAATCCGGGTAATCGATTTCATGTTGCGCGTACTCGTAATACGCCTCGTCGAATACCAGCAAACAGTGCGCCGGCAACACGTCCAGTAACTGTTGCAACTCGTCGGCATTAAGGGTGCAACCCACTGGGTTAGATGGGCACGAAAACATTAATAGCCGAGTGCGCGGCGTGATGGCTGCGATCATCGCTGCGACGTCGAAGGCACCGCTAGCGGTCATCGGCACGCCAACCACGTGGGCGCCAGTGGCCAGCGGGTAAATAAAATGCAGGCCGAAGGACGGCACCACGGTGACGACTTCATCGTCATGGTCGAGAAATACCCGGCTGATGATGCTCAACAAGTCTTCCGAACCATTGCCGAACACCAAGTGCTCGCCTGGCACACCCAGTTTCCGGGCAAGTGCATCGCGCAACTCCTGGCAGCTGGCGTCCGGGTACAGGGCGATTTCCGAGCACGCCTTGGCCATGGCGACAGCAACCGCGGGGGCAGGGCCCAGGGGGTTTTCGTTGCTGCCGAGTTTGGCAATTCGGTTCAAGCCGAAACGCTTGCGCACGGCGTCCGAGCTGAGGCCCGCGTTGTAGCTGGCAAGTTCGCGCACTTCAGCGCGGGCCAGCAGGTTCAAGTCGCAAGGGTTCATACCGGGCTAACCTCTTTGTTGTCCTGCCAAAATGCATTGCGGTCCAGGTAGTTCTGTAAAAACTGCTGTAAACGTGGGTGTTGAGCGTTATGAAATATTTCGTGTGGCGTGCCGCGCGCGACCACTTCGCCTTGATCAAGGAACACCACCGAGTCTGCTACTTGCGCCGCGAAGCCCATTTCGTGGGTGACCACGACCATAGTCATGCCTTCTTTGGCCAAGGTCTTCATGACTTGCAGCACCTCGCCCACCAGTTCGGGGTCGAGGGCAGATGTAGGCTCATCGAACAGCATAATGTGCGGTTCCATGGCCAGCGCTCGGGCAATCGCCACGCGCTGCTGTTGACCACCGGAAAGCTGCGCCGGATAGGCTTCACCTTTGTGCGCCAAGCCGACTTTGTCGAGCATCGCCATTGCGCGTTTGCGTGCTTCATCGCCCGACAGCTTACGCACCCGCAACAATGCTTCGCAGACGTTGCCCATGGCCGTCATGTGTGGCCACAGGTTGAACTGTTGAAAAACCATGCCAACGTTACGCCGCGCCTGGTTGATCTGTGACTGTGCTGCACGCTTGCGGCCCTTGCCGTTGTCCGGCACCCAGCCGAGCAGCAGCCCTTCAATGTGAATCTCGCCTTCGTCGTATTCTTCAAGAAATGCCATGCTTCTTAGCAAGGTACTTTTGCCCGAGCCTGACGGCCCGATCAGGCACACCACTTCAGAGTGGCGGACCTGCAAATCAATACCTTTGAGTACACGCAACGTGCCGAAGCTTTTGCCAACACCGCGCAATTTCAGCATTGGCTCGACGTTGCCAGAGAGTGCTTCGGAAGTTTTCATTGCTTCACCTGATTGTTTATTGCCTGCTATGGGATGCAAGAGAGTATTCATCGCGGTTGCTTCTGCATGAAGCGACCCACTCGCACTTCGAGAAACATGCCCAGCCGCGAGCACATTTCCACCAGCACCAGATAACCGATGCACAGCACCAGCAAGGTCTCGACGAAGGCGAACGTTTCCGAACCGATGCCGGTCAGGACCATGGTCAGTTCAGGAATGGTAATGATCGACAGAACTGCGGTTTCCTTGCACAGCACGCTGACCATGTTGACCAGCGCGGGCAGAATAATGACCAGCATTTGTGGGATCTGGATGCGCACGATGCACTGGATTTTGCTGATGCCCAGGCAATCGGCAGCTTCCAATTGCCCGCGAGCCACCGACTCGAAACCGCTGCGGAAAATCTCGGCGAAATACACGCTGCCATAAATCCCCAGCCCCAGAATACCGGCAGGGATTGGGTCAAGGTTTAGGCCAAACGAAGGCCCGCCGTAGTACACCAGAAACAACTGCACCAGAAACGGTGTACTTCGAATCATCTCGATAAACACCCGCAACGGCGCGCGGATCACGTTGTTGCCGAACAACTGAGCAACCGCGATTAGCATGCCCAGTACGACGCCTAACACCACGCCGGCCGACCATGTACCGAGCGTGACCAGGAAGCCGTCGCCGATCTCACTCAGATGGTCGGTAATGATCCGGGGATCGAAGATCATGCGGTTCGCTCCTTCAGATGGCGTTCCAGCAAGCTGCCCAAGAGCGCCAGCGGAATGTTGATCAAGCAATAGAAGCCAGCGAGCATTAGGTAGTCCTGAACAAACATGTAATCGCTGGCGGCAATGTTCTGCGCGGTTCGGGTCAGGTCAGCGAGACCGACCACCGACACCAGCGAAGACGCCTTGACCAGCAAAATCATTTCATTGACCAGCCCCGGCAGGGTCAGGCGCACGGCTTGCGGTACTTGGATCCGCACCAGCATCTGCGCCGAACTCATGCCCAGCAGGCCTGCGGCCTCCAGTTGCCCAGAAGGGATTGCGAGAAAACCACCGCGCATGATTTCTGCGATGTAGGCCCCGGCCGCCAACGATAGACCGATCACTGCCGCCGCAGTGGGTGACATGTTCGGCAGGCCAATACGCGGCAGAAAGTAATAAATGAACAGCAATTGCACCAGCAGCGGAATGCCGCGGAACACAAAAATATAAGCACCGCCCAGACGTTTGAGCAGGGGCACGGGCGAAAGCCGGCAACTGCCGACAATCACGCCAATCACAAATCCAATGGCCAATGCCGCGCAGGAAACTTCAAGCGTCACCAGCAGGCTACTCAGCAATAATGGAGCGTTTTGCAGCAGAAGAGCCCAATCGAACATCGTGTTACTCCACCATCGATAACCGCCGACCCGTCCGGGCCGGCGATCCATTCATCCAACCAGCAAACCGGAATTACCAGGAAGGGTCGAAATCAGCTTTTGGCACATCCATTTCGGCGCCCAGCCATTTTTTCTGCAGGGCAGCGAGACGGCCGTCGTCATGCATTTTCAGCATGGCGGCGTCTAGAGCGGCGATCAGGCTGTCAGAGTCAGCATCCTTACGACCCAGGAAGGCGAAGTAGGATTTTTTGCCGAACGGTGGCTGAACCACTTTGTAGAGGTTCGGTTTCTCAGCAGCGACAAACGAAATGTTCGGCAGGGAGTTGGCCACAGCAACGATACGCTTTGCCGCCAAGTCGGCGTAGGCCTGGTTGTTGTCGACGTATTCACGAATCGTGACTTTTGCCGGTAGGGTCGCAGCGAACACTTTGAGTTCTTCGAGCTGTGCCGAACCTTTGCCCGCACCTACGGTTTTGCCCGAGATATCTTCAGGCTTTTTGATGGTGTCGTCTTGGGCGCTGATCATCAGTGCAACGGTCGCTTCAGCGATTGGCATCACGAAGTGGTAACGCTCTTTGCGCGCCTTGGTCTCGATGATCGGGCCTGCAACCATGTCGAATTTCTTCGCTTCCAGGCCTGGCAATACGCTCGGCCATGGCAAGTCGAGGAACTTGACCTTAACCCCCAGCTCTTTACCCAGTTGTTCGAACAGCTCGGAGTTCATGCCTTTTTGCTTGCCGTTCTCAGTGAAGTCAAACGGAGCGAACTGCAGTTCGGTGCCGACGACTAACTCACCCGCTTTCTTTACGTCGGCCAATTGGTCGGCGTGGGCGGCGAGCGGAACGATGGCCAAAGCCATGGCAGCGCACAGGCCGCTAAATGTCTTACTGAAAAGAGAATCGAGTTGCATTGGGTAACTCCTCATCAGATGCAGTGAACGCTGGTGTGTGTTGTGTGGGTTCTTATCGATCGGTGTTCAATGTGTGGCACATAGAGACTGCAGTTAGCGTGCCATACTCGTATATACAACCAGCGATGACCTTCAGCCGAGAATTTTCCCCGGGTTGAGGATGCCGCGTGGGTCGTAGCAATCCTTGAGCTGCTGCATCGCCTGGCGTGCTTGGGCGTTCACCGAATGATGAAGAAACTCTCGCTTGAGCAGGCCGATGCCATGTTCAGCAGACACCGAGCCGCCCATTTCGCCGACAGCGGTATAGACCAGCTCTTCAATCTCGAGAATGGGTGCCGGTTGCGGCAGCGAATTGCAGTCGACAGTCAGGTGCAAATTGCTGTCACCGATGTGGCCAAAATACACGCTGTGGTTACCGGGCCAGCGCTGTTCTAACCGCTTACGACACAGTTCGGCAAAGTCGCCGATTTGGCCGATAGGCAGGCTGACGTCGAAATTAAGCGGGGTCATGCGCAGCGGAAACTCCCCGGTGGCTTCGCGGATTTTCCACAAGGCGCGTGCCTGGGTCTGCGAACTGGCCAGCACCGCGTCGAGCACTTCCCCAGCCTCGAGTGCTGCCTCCAGCGTTTGCTCCAGCAGCTCTCGCGGCCCAGCGGACTCGAACAACACGTACAACGGATAATCCTGCGACAGCGGTGCCGTCGGATTTTCCAGCCACGACACCCCGAGGCGGAAGAAGTCCTGCCACATCAGCTCGTAGGCTTGTGGCGTGCCAGCGCTGCGCTGCAGTCTACGGAGCAAGCTGACGGCGCTGGCATAGTCGGGCAGGGCGCAAAGCAGGGTCGTGGTTTCGCCCGGCAAAGGCGCAAGCTTCAAAATGGCGCGTGTGATGACACCCAGCGTACCTTCGCTGCCGATAAAGCACTGTTTCAGGTCATAACCACAATTGTTCTTGATCATCTTGTTCAGCAAATTCAGCACTCGACCGTCGGCCAACACCACTTCAAGGCCGAGTACCAGATCACGGGTCATGCCGTAGCGGATCACCGCATTGCCACCGGCATTGGTGGCGATATTGCCGCCAATTTGACACGAGCCTCGTGCGCCCAGGTCCAGCGGAAACAGAAACCCTGCGTCCAGCGCAGCCTGTTGAATCTCTTGCAATGTAGTGCCCGCCCAGACGCTGACTGTGGCAGCGGCGGAGTCGATTTCTTCGATACCGCGCAGGCGCTCCAGGGACAGTGCAACGTCGGTTTTCCGTGGCACCGCGCCACCGGCCAAGCCAGTCATCCCACCTTGCGGTACCACCGATTGGCCCGCTGCATTACAAATGCGCAGCGCATCGGCAACCTGCTGCGTCGAGGTTGGCAATAGCAACGCGGCCGGACACGCCGGCGCATGGCCAGTCCAGTCGCTGTAATGCCGTTGATTGATAGCGGCGCCGGTGAGCACGGCTGTTTCACCCAATGCCGCGCGCAATTGATTGAGAGTGTGTTGAAGATCGCTCATTGGCTCAGCTCATTGAAAAAGGAGAAATTAGACGTAACGCGCAGGTCGTGGCTGTCCAGTTGATTCAAGTCTGGCTTGCCCAGTAATGACAGGGCGAGACGCAATTCTTGCGCCAGCAGATCGAGTGCATGCCCGGCGCCTTTTTCACCACCCATGGCCACCCCATATAAAGTCGCGCGTCCCAGCAGCACGGCATCGGCGCCCAATGCACACGCCTTGAGAATGTCAGTGCCACGGCGCACGCCGCTGTCCAGCAGTAGCGTCAGCTTGCCTTTAGCCACGGCGGCGATCGCCGGCAAGCAATCGATGCTGGCGGGCGCACCATCCAACTGGCGCCCGCCGTGATTGCTGATCACTAGGCCATCGAGTCCCAAGGCCACGGCTTTTTCCGCATCCGCCGGGTGTAGCACCCCTTTGAGTATCAATTTATGCGGCCAATTATCACGTAAGCGTGCCAGCGCATCCCAGTCGAGGCCGGTGTCCATCTGTGCCCCGATAAAGTGCGCGGCCCCCTCGATCGTGCGCTGGTCGGAAGGCAGGTAGCGTTCGACATTGCCCATAATAGGCAAACCGTGTGGCCAGACTGCTTGCTTGATCCAGCGCGGATGGCACAGCACATCAAGTTTATTGCGCAGGCTTAAGTGCCGTGGCTTAACGAAGTTGCGTTTGTCCCACTCACGATTGCCCAGCAGCACTGCGTCGCTGGTCAATAGCAGTGTTTTGCAGCCCACTGCGTCAGCCCGTTGCAACAAATCGGTTTGTACCTGTGGATCGCGCAAGCAATACAGCTGAAACCATAAATTGACCCCCGCAACCGCAGCGACCACCTGTTCCAGCGAACTGGTGGACACCGTGCTCAAGGTAAATGGCAGGCCACGAGCGGTGGCTGCCCGTGCCAGTTGGATATCTGCATCGCGATAGAGCATACCGTTGTAGCCGGTCGGTCCGATGACCATCGGCAGCGGTAACGATGCGCCAAAAACAGTACGCTGGGTCTGCGTTTCATGGCACGGCACCAACGTCTGCGGCAGCAAGCCAATCTCGGAAAATGCCTGCCGATTACGCCTTAGAGTCACTTCCTCTTCTGCGCCGCCGTCCAAATATTCCCAGGCGAAATTCGGCAGCCGCCGACGCGCCATCGCTGCCAGTTCGGTAATGCTGTGGGCGCGGCGAAAGTCGCTGCCTGAATGAAAGCGGCGCACGGACGCTTAACCGTGCAAACGCTGGAACGGCAACCACCGACCAAATGCGCCGCCTTCGACCCACGCCCGAGCGGCGGCGATGTCTGGGGCGAAGTAACGGTCCTCATCGTAATGGGCGACTTCGCTGCGGATCATTGTCAGCACTTCGCTGAGCAATTGCGAGGTTTTCAATGGCGCGTGCAGGTCGATGCCTTGAGCCGCCGCTAAAACTTCGATCGCCACCACCGCGCTGCTGTTACCCGCCATGTCTAGCAGGCGACGGGCTGCGAAGGTTGCCATCGACACATGGTCTTCCTGGTTAGCCGACGTAGGCAAGCTGTCGACAGAGGCTGGGTGGGCGAGGGTTTTGTTTTCGGAAGCAAGGGCTGCGGCGGTGACCTGGGCGATCATGAAGCCGGAGTTCAAACCGCCTTCACGCACCAGGAACGCTGGCAGGCCGGAGAGTGCCGGGTCCACCAGTTGCGCACTTCGCCGTTCAGACAATGCGCCGATTTCAGAAATTGCCAGCGCCAATACGTCGGAAGCCATGGCCACCGGTTCGGCGTGGAAGTTACCGCCAGACAGCACGTCGCCGTCAGCGCTGAACACCAAAGGGTTGTCGGACACCGCATTGGCTTCACGCAGGAAAACACCGGCGGCGAAACGCATATGGTCCAGGCACGCGCCCATCACTTGTGGTTGGCAACGCAGCGAATACGGGTCTTGCACACGGTCGCAATTGAGGTGTGATTCACGGATTTCACTCTTGGCCAGCAGTTCGCGGTAGAACACTGCCACATCAATTTGTCCCGGCTGACCACGCACCGCTTGAATCCGCGCGTCGAACGGCACGTCCGAACCTTTAAGCGCTTCAACGCTGAGGCTGCCCGCGACCACGGCGGCGCTGAACAGTTTTTCGGCCGCGAACAAACCGCGCAAGGCGAGGGCTGTCGACACCTGAGTGCCGTTAATCAAAGCCAGACCTTCTTTAGGCCCAAGTACCATCGGTTCCAGGCCGGCCAGCGCCAAACCTTCGACCGCGTCCATTTCCCGGCCTTCATGACGAACCCGGCCAATTCCGATCAATACCGCCGACATGTGTGCCAATGGCGCCAGATCGCCAGAAGCACCCACCGAACCCTGGGACGGAATGCACGGAAAGACTTTGGCCGCATACAGCGCGCTCAACGCCTGAATCACTTCCCAGCGAATGCCCGAGAAACCCCGCGCCAGCGAACCGACCTTGAGCGCCATGATCAAGGCCACGCTGGCGTCATCCAGCAACGGGCCGGTGCCGGTGCAGTGCGACAGCAACAGGTTGCGTTGAAGTTTTGCCAGCGATTCAGTAGGAATAGACGTACGCGCCAACAGACCAAAACCGGTGTTGATGCCGTACACCGTGCGCTGGTTGGCGATGATTTCGTTGACCGTGCGGGTGCTGGCGTCCACTGCCTCACGCGCTGCAGGGTCAAGTTCGAACGGGATGTGCTGCTGATAGACAGCGCGCAGTTGTTCGAGGGTCAATTGGCCGGGCGTAAGCAGCAGTGTCGGTTGCATGGGGGCTGTCCTGAATTCGATGTCGGGAGTAGAGGCTATATAGGCCTGTATATACAGGTAAGGCAAGATACAGGCCAATGTGTTGCCGAACACCCACAATCTGCGTTCCTGCCCGGTTTTTCGCTGGATCTGTGATGAAACTGCTCTACGCAAACAGCAGCCGTTGTTTCCGAAAGTTGCACCTATTGAGGTCGCTCTGCACAGTGCTGGGGCGAACGGAAACCTTGCAACCATTGGGAGTTCTCCAGCCAATCGAGGGTCATAAACAGGTGATGGGCTTTGCTACGCAGCTTTGCAGTGAGCTATACAGCGGACGGCACAGTAAATGCTTATGCCTGTATATACCGGTTCATCGTATTTCTACTGAACCTCATCAATAAACAGCTTCACGTTTGAATAAAAGGAGCGAGCATGACTTCGAGCACCAACCTTCCATTGATCGACATGTCCGGTGTTCGCGAGGGCGATCAAGCCAGTATCCGCCGCGCCGGCGATGCGATCCGTCAGGCCTGCAGTGACATCGGCTTTTTCTACATCATTAATCATGGCGTCTCGCAAGCCGTGATCGACCGTGCCATGGCCGCGGCCAAGACGTTTTTTGCGTATCCTGCTGAGACCAAGCGCCAAGTGGCGGTGAATAAACGCCACCGTGGCTGGCACGCGTTGGGCGGGGCGCTGATGTACGAAGCCACCAAGCCGGACCTTAAGGAGTTTTTCAGCATTGGCCTGGAATTGCCTGAAGATGATCCGAGCGTAATGGCAGGGGAAGCATTGCGCGGCCCTAACCAATGGCCGGCATTCATGCCGGAGTTGGAGACAGCGCTGGCGGAGTACTACGCTGAAATCGGCAAAGCCGGCGCGGATCTGCTGGTGGCAGTGGCCACTGGGCTAGGTATCGAAAGCGATTTTTTCAGCGGCAAATATGACAAGCCCCTGCAACGCACGCAGATGGTCTATTACCCGCCCCATCCGCCCCTCGCTGAAACCGACCAGTTCGGCGTTGCGCCACACACCGATTACGGCTGCATCACCTTGCTCTATCAGGACAACAGCGGTGGCTTGCAGGTACGCGAATTGAGCAGCAACAGCTGGATCGACGCCACGCCGATTCCTGGCAGCCTAGTGGTCAACGTCGGTGACTTGTTGGCGCACTGGTCGAACAACCGCTTCCGTTCGACCTTGCACCGGGTGATCAATAAATCGGGTCACGAACGTTATTCCATCGCGACCTTTTATGACCCGACCTACAGCGCTGTGGTCGACCCGTGCGATTTAGGAATTGGTGCCGCCAGCAGCCTGTATCCCCCAGTCGCAGCCGGGGATTACATACTCAAGCGAATAGATGACTCAATGGCGTATCGGAAGAAGGTTTGAAGTGCAGTTCAATCTGTGGGACCGAATTCATTCGGGAAGGGCGCGGCGCGGTGTTTCAGACACACCGCGCCGCCAACTTCATATCACCTGAACAATGGCCTTGGTCACGGCACCGATGTTGTGCTGGTTCAGCGCTGCTACACAGATACGCCCCGTGTCCAGCGCGTAGATACCGAACTCGGTCCGCAGGCGGCCAACTTCTTCGCTGGTCAGTCCAGAGTAAGAAAACATCCCGCGTTGGCGACCGACGAAGCTGAAGTCGCGGTCAGTCAATGCCGCCAGTCCATCGACCATGGCCTGACGCATGCCACGAATCCGCAGGCGCATTTCACCCAGTTCCTGTTCCCATACCGCGCGCAGCTCAGGGCTGTTTAACACCGCAGCAACAATGATCGCGCCGTGGGTCGGAGGGTTGGAGTAGTTAGTGCGGATGACGCGTTTGACCTGAGACAGCACGCGGGCAGTCTCCTCCTTCGAGTCAGTCACGATGGACAGCGCGCCCACGCGTTCGCCATACAAGGAAAACGATTTCGAGAACGAGCTGGAAGCAAAGAACGTCAGGCCAGACTCAGCGAACAGGCGAACGGCCGCCGCGTCTTCATCAATGCCATCGCCGAAGCCTTGATACGCCATGTCCAGAAACGGCACGTGGTTCTTGGCTTTGAGCACTTCGAGGACTTTTTTCCAATCCTCTGGCGCCAAATCAACGCCCGTCGGGTTATGGCAGCAAGCATGCAGCACTACGATCGAGCCGGACGGCAGGTTCTGCAAATCTTCCAGCATCCCTGAACGGTCTACGTCATGGCTGGTCGCATCATAGTAGCGGTAGTTTTGTACGGGAAAACCGGCGGTTTCAAACAGTGCACGGTGGTTTTCCCAGCTTGGATCGCTGATAGCTACCACTGCGTCGGGTTTGAGCTGCTTCAGGAAGTCTGCACCGATTTTCAATGCACCCGTACCGCCAACGGCCTGTACAGTCAGGACCCGGCCGGAAGCCAGCAGGGGTGATTCAGCGCCGAACAACAGTTTTTGTACCGCGAGGTCGTAAGCGGCAATGCCGTCGATGGGCAAGTAACCGCGAGCGGCGTGTTGAGCTACGCGAATGGCTTCAGCTTCGGCAACGGCACGCAGGAGTGGAATTCGCCCCTCTTCGTTGCAATACACGCCCACTCCAAGGTTTACCTTATGCGTTCGTGTGTCGGCATTGAATGCTTCGTTGAGGCCCAGGATCGGATCACGGGGTGCCATTTCGACAGCGGAGAACAGGCTCATTTTTGCGACGGCTCTGATGGAGGAGTGAAGGGGGTACAACGCTCCGGCCGATTGCACTAGAGCGGTGCACAAACGGGGAGCTAGTATAGAGGCCATCGTTGTGCGCGGCGACAGGCGGAAGGGCGTTTTTTGCGGCTTTTTCAGTTTATTTTTGCACCGCCGATAAAATGACAAGCGCAATTGTTTAACCTCAAATGAGCCCGACCGCTTGAAAGGTCGCGCTACCGGCTCCATTTGTAGTGTCTTCGTGTGTTTCCCGGCGGCATCAGTCGTTCGCAGTTTTCTCGTTTTTGCCCGGATTTCCGCGCCGAAACGAACCCAGAGGTCACCTATGCCCGAGTTTCAGCTCGTAACCCGTTTCGAACCTGCCGGCGATCAGCCGGAAGCTATTCGCCTGATGGTTGAGGGGATCGAAGCCGGGCTGGCGCACCAGACATTGCTGGGTGTAACCGGCTCCGGAAAAACCTTCAGCATCGCTAACGTGATCGCGCAGGTGCAACGCCCTACGCTGGTGCTGGCGCCGAACAAAACCCTGGCGGCGCAACTGTACGGTGAGTTCAAGGCGTTCTTTCCGAACAATGCGGTTGAGTATTTCGTTTCGTATTACGACTACTACCAGCCAGAAGCCTACGTGCCGTCGTCGGACACCTTCATCGAGAAGGATGCGTCAATCAATGACCACATCGAGCAGATGCGCCTGTCCGCTACCAAAGCATTGCTGGAGCGCAAAGACGCGATCATTGTCACCACGGTCTCGTGTATTTATGGTCTGGGCAGCCCCGAAACGTATTTGAAGATGGTGCTGCACGTCGACCGTGGTGACAAACTCGACCAGCGCGCGCTGTTGCGGCGTTTGGCTGACTTGCAGTACACCCGCAACGATATGGATTTTGCCCGCTCAACGTTCCGGGTACGTGGCGACGTGATCGACGTTTACCCTGCTGAATCGGACCTCGAAGCGATCCGCATCGAATTGTTCGACGACGAGGTGGAGAGCCTGTCGGCGTTCGACCCGTTGACCGGTGAGGTTATTCGCAAACTGCCACGCTTCACGTTCTATCCGAAAAGCCACTACGTGACCCCGCGGGAAACCCTGGTGGAGGCCATGGAGCACATCAAGGTCGAGCTTCAGGAACGTTTGGAGTACCTGCGCAGTAACAACAAACTGGTGGAAGCGCAGCGTCTGGAGCAGCGGACCCGCTTTGACCTGGAAATGATCCTTGAGTTGGGTTACTGCAACGGCATCGAAAACTACTCACGCTACCTGTCCGGGCGTCCATCCGGCGCGCCACCGCCAACGTTGTATGATTATTTGCCGGCGGACGCGTTGCTGGTGATCGACGAATCCCATGTCAGCGTGCCGCAAGTGGGCGCCATGTATAAGGGCGACCGCTCGCGCAAAGAAACGCTGGTCGAATACGGCTTCCGTTTGCCGTCTGCGCTGGACAACCGGCCGATGCGCTTTGACGAATGGGAAAGCGTCAGCCCGCAGACCATCTTTGTGTCCGCGACGCCGGGTAACTACGAAGCTGAACATGCCGGTCGGGTGATTGAGCAGTTGGTGCGGCCAACGGGTCTGGTTGACCCACAAATCGAGATTCGCCCGGCGCTGACCCAAGTTGATGACCTGCTGTCGGAGATCGGCAAACGCGTCGCCTTGGGCGAGCGAGTGTTGGTCACTACCTTGACCAAACGCATGTCCGAAGACCTTACCGACTACCTCGCCGACCACGGCTGCCGCGTGCGGTATTTGCACTCGGACATTGATACTGTGGAGCGGGTCGAGATCATTCGCGACCTGCGCCTGGGGGTGTTCGATGTGTTGGTGGGGATCAACCTGCTGCGCGAAGGTCTGGACATGCCGGAAGTGTCGCTGGTGGCGATTCTCGATGCCGACAAAGAAGGCTTCCTGCGCTCAGAACGCTCGCTGATCCAAACCATTGGCCGCGCTGCCCGTAACCTCAACGGCCGAGCAATTCTTTACGCCGACCGCATCACCGGCTCTATGGAGCGGGCGATTGGTGAGACGGATCGTCGGCGTGACAAGCAAATTGCCTACAACCTGGAACACGGCATCACTCCGAAAGGCGTAATCAAGGACGTTGCCGACATCATGGAAGGCGCCACCGTGCCCGGATCGCGCAGCAAAAAGCGCAAAGGCATGGCCAAAGCCGCCGAGGAAAACGCCAAATACGAAGCCGAACTGCGCTCGCCAAGCGAGATCACCAAGCGTATTCGTCAGTTGGAAGAAAAGATGTACCAACTCGCCCGCGACCTCGAATTCGAAGCCGCCGCGCAAATGCGCGACGAGATCGGCAAACTGCGCGAGCGGTTATTGGTGGTTTGATCGCGAATCCATCTGTGGGACCGAATTCATTCGGGAAGGCGGTGTGTCAGGTACGGCCCTTTCCCGAATGAATTCGGTCCCACAGATTTGGTGCAACTCCTTTCAATGATAATGCTCAGCCTCATACCGATCCAGGGTATCCCTGGCAATCTCGCGACCTAATGCGATCAGCTCCGGCGCTTTGTAAAACTCGAAAAACCGGCACACTCGCTTAGGCACGTTGATTAGGATATCCGGCGGATAACCGGCGATCTTGTACTGCGCCAACGACGTCTGCATCACCTCAAAACTCTGGTTGATCAAGTCCAGCAAAGACGCCGGTCCGACGTTGTCGATGATGAACGAGCCACTGGCAGAACTCGGTGCACCTTCTGCCGTCGGCGCAGCAGACGGCTGCTGTGCTTGCGGGTTGGCGCCGTCATTCAGCCAAGGGTTGTCAATCGTTGCACCGCTGGATCTAAGGCTGTCTTGTTCCAGGCGCAACACATCAACGTCAGTGGTGGGTTCCAGCTTGCGGCGGAACGGCAAATGCGAAC
This sequence comes from Pseudomonas sp., assembly GCF_026224925.1. GTDB lineage: Bacteria > Pseudomonadota > Gammaproteobacteria > Pseudomonadales > Pseudomonadaceae > Aquipseudomonas. The sequence goes on from NZ_JAMFRV010000179.1 coordinate 15,801, forward strand.
CCAGCGAATTGATCAAGTTGTCGAAGCGTTTTTTCACCGCTGGCGGGCGTTCAATTACGGGCAACTGATAGTGCTTCTGGTTGGTCGAGTTAAGGTTGACCGCAATGATCAAATCACAATGACTGGACACCACTGGCACGATGGGCAGCGGGTTAAGCAGGCCGCCGTCCACCAGCATCCGATTGCCTTGCATCACCGGGGTGAACAGACTCGGAATCGCTGCGGAGGCACGCATCGCCTGGTGCAAACAGCCTTCCTGAAACCAGATCTCCTGCTGATTAGTCAGGTCAGTCGCCACCGCCGTGTAAGGGATTCGCAGGTCTTCAATATTGATTTCGCCGACGATGTCACGGATCTGACCGAAGACTTTTTCCCCGCGAATCGCCCCCAGACGGAAACTGACGTCGACCAGGCGCAGCACGTCTAGGTAATCCAGGCTTTCAATCCACTCGCGGTATTCCTTGAGTTTGCCAGCCGCATAAACGCCGCCGACCACTGCACCCATGGAGCAACCAGCGATGCAGGCGATGTCGTAGCCGCGCCGTTCCAATTCTTCAATCACCCCGATGTGCGCATAACCCCGCGCGCCTCCGGAGCCAAGCACCAGTGCTATTCGTTTTTTCATGTTTTTTCCCAGGTCGCAGTTCATTCACCATACGCGCGAAGCGGTCCCGCTGGAACTGAGTTACCCTTGCCGACGCTTGGTCCACGGCACTTTTCGGCGCGTGCACCGTCAAACCCCAGCACAGTCGAATTTAACTCTTGAGGGAACACCAATGAAAGCCTGGATCTGTTTGCCATTGATTGCTTTGGTTCTCGCAGGTTGCGCCGGGAAAACCGCGTACCGCGACAGCTGCGCTACTCAACTTGATGCCGCCTGGCACGAGCTGGACCTGGCAAAAGCCGAAGGCTTTGCTGGCACCGTGAGCTATTCCAAAGCGCTGTCGCTGTTGACCGGTGCTAAAACCCAGCAGCAGTTCGAAGCCTATGAAGGTTGTTCGAGCAAGGCTGAGAAAGCGCGTTTCTACATCACGGAGTCCCGCGCGGGCCGTTGATACACGTGTAACTTTCCACGCTTTCACCCAAAGCCATCGAGCGCAGTCAGCGCTCGGTGGCTTTTGTGTTGTGGGGGCTGGTTAAACACATTGCGCAGACTTTACAGTGGGCACTTATCTGGCCTCGGTTGCCGTCATACAGTCGTCTGGGGAGGCTTTTTATGGGCAGTAAACTCGACGCATGCCTCAACGCGGTGAATGAAGTGGTGTTGGGCAAAGACGCGCAAGTGCGTTTGGCCCTAACGTGCCTGCTGGCGGGCGGGCACTTGCTGATCGAGGATTTGCCCGGCATGGGCAAAACCACCCTCAGTCATACGTTGGCGAAAGTCTTGGGGCTGAGCTTTCAGCGGATTCAATTCACCTCGGACCTGCTGCCCGGTGACATCCTCGGCACCTCAGTGTTTGATCGGGAAACCGGGCAATTCACCTTCCACCCAGGGCCGATCTTCGCAGAATTGGTGCTGGCAGACGAAATCAATCGGGCCACACCGAAAAGCCAAAGCGCCTTGCTCGAAGCCATGGAGGAGGGTCAGGTAACGATTGAGGGCGCAACACGGCCGCTGCCCGATCCGTTTTTTGTGATTGCTACGCAAAACCCGTTCAGCCAAGGCGGCACCTTTGCGCTGCCGGAATCACAACTCGACCGCTTTCTGATGCGCTTGTCGTTGGGCTATCCAGCCAAAGCGGCGGAAAAAGCTCTGCTTCAAGGCGAGCCACGGCGAGATTTACTGCCGCGCCTACAAGCAATCCTCAACCATACTGAGTTAGCGGCCTTGCAGGCGCTGGCCCGTCGAGTCCGCGCCAGTGATGCGTTGGTCGACTATGTGCTGCGTTTGGTGGACGCGACCCGCAGTCAGTCACAGTTTGCCTGGGGCCTGTCGCCAAGGGCGAGCCTGGCAATTCTTGCCGCCGCCCGTGCCTGGGCGCTGTTGGCGGACCGGGATTATGTGATCCCGGAAGATGTGCAAGCGGTGCTGCCTTCAGTGGTTGGCCATCGGTTGCGCGAGCGCTCCGACCCCACCGGGCATGGTGGCGGCGTGTTGGTGCAATGGCTACTGCGGGAGGTGCCAGTGTTGTGATGGATCCGCTAAAACCGTTTTGGAAGCGTTGGCTGGCGCGGCGAATACCGCCAGCGTCCCGCGTCGAGTTGAATCACCGGCGAATCTTCATCATGCCCACTCGCACCGGGGCGACCTTCGCACTGGTGCTGGTCCTGATGTTGTTGGTTGCGATCAACTACCAAAATAGCTTGGCGTACGGCATGACCTTCCTGCTGATGTCGGTCGGCATTCTGACGATCCTGCACACCTTTCGTAACCTCAGTGGCTTGGTGCTGAGCGCAGGCTCCGCACGTTCGGTGTTCGTTGGCGAGCCATTGATGCTGCGCTTGCGTCTGGAAAGCGCCAAACGTAGTCATCAGGCGATTGCGCTGGGCTGGGACGTGACACAGTTGCAGGAACTCGACGTGCCCGGTGCCGGTTTGGCTGAAATCGACATCGGTCTGCCAGCGCTCAACCGCGGTTGGCTACGGGCGCCACGCCTGCGGGTCGAAAGTGTCTTTCCGTTGAGCATCTTTTGCGCCTGGAGCTGGCTGGATCTGCAGCAGTCAGTACTGATTTTTCCGCGGCCGATGGCGGGTGCGATGCCGCTGTTAAAAGGTGCGCAACCCCACGCTGATGACTTGGGCGAAGCCACCCTGGGCCCAGGGGTCGATGATTATCAGGGACTGAAGCTCTATCAACCGGGGGATTCCAAACGCCGCTTGCATTGGAAGGCTTATTCCCGAGGACAGGGCCTACTGATCAAAGACTTTACCGACGTCAGTGGCCACGACTTGTGTCTGGACTTCATGGCATTGGGTGGCGACATCGAAGAACGCCTGTCGCGGCTGTGTTATTGGGTCCTGGAATTGTCCCAGCGGCGGCAACCGTTTGCATTGCGCCTACCCGGTTTTCTGCTGCCGTCGAGCAGCGGAAACGAGCACCGCGAAGCTTGCTTGCAAGCGCTCGCCCTGTTTGGCACGCCGTCGGGCGGCCAACAATGAACCTGAACCTGCCCATTCCCCGCACCAGTTTGATCTGGCTGTTAATCGCCCAAGCGTTGGTCACTGTGCCCTTTCTGGCGCATTTACCGTTCTGGATGATTGGCTTGTGGTTGGGCTGTACCGCGTGGCGGGTCCAGGTGTTGCGTATGCGCGCCGACTACCCCGGCACGCTGCTCAAATCAGTGCTGTTTGTTGCGACCATCGCCGGGGTGTTTCTGTCCCGAGGCAGTCTGGTAGGGCTGGATGCCGGTGCGTCGCTGCTACTAGGTGCCTTCATCCTTAAAACCCTGGAGATGCGCACTCGTCGTGATGCGCTGGTGCTGATTTTTCTGGGTTTTTTTTGTGTCTCGGTGGGCTATCTGTTCGAGGACGGACTGCTTTGGGGGCTTTATTCGTTGCTGCCGGTCAGCATGTTACTGGCGGGCCTGATCGGCCTGCAGCAATCGCTACCGACGAGCAAAGCCTCTGGCTCGCTTAAATTGGCTGCCAAGCTGATGCTTCAGGCCGTACCGCTGATGTTGTTGCTGTTCCTGTTTTTTCCTCGGCTGGAGCCGCTGTGGTCGTTGCCGCAGCCCAGTAACAAGGGGATCACCGGGCTTTCCGACAACATGGCTCCGGGCGACATGGCTGACATTAGCCGTTCGGCCGCATTGGCGTTTCGCGCCAGCTTCGACGGGCCAATGCCCGCGCAAAATCAGCTGTATTGGCGCGCATTGACCTTGGACCAGTTCGACGGTCGGCGCTGGTCGCAGTCTGGTAAAGCGATGCGCATTGAAATACCGGATTGGCAAAAGCGCGGTGATGAGCGCAGCTACAGCATCGTCATGGAGCCCAGTGGGCGACCTTGGCTGCCCGCACTGGACATCGCTGAAACCACCTTGGCCGATGTGCGCCAAATGAACGATTTTCGTCTGCAACGGCGACACCCGGTGGATCAAACGCTGCTCTACAGTGTTCACTCCTGGCCCCAGGCGATTCGCGAAACACAATTGAGCGAGGCCACCCAACGCCAGAATCTGCAACTGCCCGCGCGTGGCAATCCGCAATCCAGGGAATGGGCCGCTGACCTTAACCGGCGTTATCCACGGGTCGACGCATTGGTAGACGCAATGCTCGCGCATTTTAGCGATGAGCCTTATCACTACACCCTTAAGCCTCCGATCCTGGGTGCGGACAGCATCGACGATTTCCTGTTCAACAGCCGTAGCGGTTTCTGCGCGCACTACGCCGGTGCCATGACCTTCGTCCTGCGCGCGGCGGGCGTTCCGGCCCGGGTGGTGGCGGGGTACCAGGGCGGCGAACTGAACCCAGAGGGTCATTACGTAAGCGTCCGCCAGTTCGACGCCCATGCCTGGGTTGAATATTGGCGTCCTGGCATCGGCTGGCGCAGCGTTGACCCTACTGCTGCGGTGGCTCCGCTGCGGGTTGAGCAGGGGTTGGAACAGGCGTTGGCGGCCAATGAAGAATTTCTGGCTGACTCACCTTTTTCCGCTTTGCGATACCGAAACTTGCCTTGGCTCAATTCCTTTCGCATGAGCTGGGATAATCTCAACTACGGTTGGCAACGTTGGGTGCTGGGTTATCAAGGCCGGCAGCAGGTGCAAGTTCTCAGCCGTTGGTTTGCCGGGTTTGATGGCGTGGTATTTTTCGGCGGCGCGGCAGCGGTTATCGCGCTGTTGGCGCTGTGGTTGTTCAAGCCCTGGCAGCGTGAAAATGACCCGCAGTTGCGGGTATTTAAATCCTTTGAACGGCTACTGGCGCGCCATGGTTTGCACCGTAGAGAGGCGGAGGCCGCCCAGGCTTTTTCACAACGGGCGGCACTGAGGTTTCCAGCTCAGGCTGAATTAATCCTGGCCTTCTCGGCTGAATTTGAAGCACTGCGCTACGCTGGCCAGCGACGTTCGCTGATGCCATTGCGGCGCCATTTGAGACAGCTCCGGCGACGTTTTCCGTGGCGGTTTTCCACTATTAAAACGATGGAGGAGAGATAAATGTCTGCATTGGTTGACCGTCTTGTCGCGCAGTTGCTGGGCCTGGATGTGAGATTAATGGCCTGCCACGCCCGGCTTACCGCTGTGACTGACAGCGAAGCGTTACATGACTTGCGCATTACCGTAAGGCGGCTGCGCAGCGTGTTGCGGCCATTACGCGGGTTGCCAGGCGTCGAGCAACTTGAGCTGGCAGCCAAAGCTGTCGGTCAACTGACCACGCCAATACGTGATCGGGAAGTGTTGGCGGCGTACCTGCAACAACGAGGCATGGCTGAAGCGGCTCGCCAGCGCAGAAACACGTTGGACGAGGCTTACGCGGGTGTTTCGACGTCCACCGAGCTGAATCAATTGTTTAGTGTGCTGGACGCATTTCCACGGTTTCTAAGGGCGTCGCAACATCAAGGCCTGTTGCACGAATTGAAGCAACGTATTGAAAAACGCCTGAACAAACAGTGGAAAAAGCTTCGCGACACCATGGAAGACCCAGCCCACGATCGGCATCGTCTGCGGTTGCTGATCAAGCGTGTGCGCTACGCCGCTGAGGCGTATCCGGAGTTGGATAAAACCAACGAAATCAGTCAAAAGCGTCTGAAAGAAGCGCAAGCCGCATTGGGCGACTGGCACGATCATTTGCAATGGCTGGCGCAGGCAAAGGAACAGACGGATTTGGCCCGCTGCGTGCCGGGCTGGCTGAAGGACATCCAGCGAGCCGAAAAGGACGCCGACCGGGCGTTGGAGCGTTTGGGGAAAGCCTGCTTTGGCAAATAAATCCTGATCAGGCGGCACTTTGGCGTAAATGAACTCTGCGCAGTGGCACTGCGCTGGTTAAGATTCTGGCAGTCCTTTTTTGATGTTTGCCAGACATGAGGTCTGCATGAGCTTTTCCGAGTTGGTTGATGCTGTACGTGATAATCCTCTTAGCGTGGTCATTCCGGGCGAATGGGGCCAGGGCCGCGCGTGCTTCGGTGGGCTGATGGCTGCGTTGCAGTTTGAGGCGATGCGCGCTCAGGTGCCGGCCGATCGGCCAGTTCGTTCGCTGGCGATCACCTTCGTCGGACCCGCTGCGCCAGGGGTGCCGATCAGTTTCGAGGTCGAGGTGCTGCGTGAGGGCAAAGCCGTCAGCCAAGTACTGGGCCGAGCCATGCAGGACGGTCAGGTCATGACCATTATTCAAGGCAGTTTCGGTGCCCCCAGGGCTTCAGTGATTTCAGTGCAGGCCGAGCCTGCACCCTCGCTCAAGCCGGTTGAAGACTGCCAGGAGTTACCGTTTATCCCCGGGATTACCCCGGAATATCTGCGCTTCATGAGCATGCGTTGGGGGTTGGGAGGGTTGCCGTTCAGCAATACGCCTTCGCGGGAAATCGGCGGGTACGTGCGTTTTCGTGGCGATGTCAAACAGGAACCGTTGACCGTGGCGCATCTGTTGGCCTTGGTCGACACGTGGCCACCCGCGCTATTGCCGCACTTGAGTAAGCCTGCGCCGGGAAGCTCGCTGACCTGGACCATCGAATTTGTGCAGCCTTTACCGCAAATGGACACGCTGGACTGGTGCCTATACCGAGCAGTGATTGAGCATGCCCGCGATGGTTACGGCCACACAGCCGCTTACCTTTGGGCGCCAAACGGTGAGTTGGTGGCGATCAGTCGGCAGACGGTAACGGTGTTTGGCTAAAAGCCTTCGCCGCGACCAGCACGATCACGCCAATGGCGATGGATGGCAGGCTCGACTCCAGCAGGCCATCCACCAGCAACAGTCCGCCGACAATCGACATAGGCAGGGCAAGCACCCGCAACGCCAGATCCGATGGGTTGCGCACGCTGTGAGCGTACACGCGGGAATGTCCGATGGTTGCTAATAGTTTGTTCATGTCGCGGTCCTCTTCAAGCGCCTTTTCAATGCTTGAAGAATAGGCCTCGGTGTAGCGGGGCGGCGAATCGAAGTTGGCTATGGCAGTGATAGACGCCGGGCCAGCTGTGTTGTAGGACCGAATTCATTCGGGAAGGCCGCGCCTCGGTCTGGCTGATACACCGCGCCGCCCGCTTCCCGAATGAATTCGGTCCCACAGGGTTCTTGGCATGGCGCTGGGCTAGGGTATTTCCCCGATTCTGTGGGAGCAAGCTCGCTTGCGAAGGACGCGGCGAGGTCTACCTGACTAGCGCCTTCGGTCAGCAACCACTCACAACTTCAACTGACCAATCGCCCGGCTCAACTCGCCCGCTAAGGTCGCCAATTCTCCACTGGTGGTGGCGGACTCTACGGTTTGCTGCACGGTCTGCTCGGTTACATCGCGAATGCTGACCACGGCGCGGTTCATTTCTTCTGCTACTTGGCTTTGCTGTTGCGCTGCCACGGCGATCAGTGTGTTGCTTTCTCGCATGTGTGCCACGGCACCGGTGATGGCTGCCAGCGCTTCGCCTGCTTCTTTGGCCAATTGCACGCAGTCATCGGCCTTGAACGAGCTTTCTTGCATGAAATCCACCGCGTCGCGGGTGCCGGCCTGCAACGCGGCGACCATCTGGGTGATTTCATCGGTGGAGATTTGTACCCGCTTCGCCAGGTTGCGTACTTCATCCGCTACTACCGCAAATCCTCGGCCCATCTCACCTGCGCGGGCGGCCTCGATAGCGGCGTTCAGCGCGAGCAGATTGGTTTGCTCAGCAATGCTATGAATGACGCTAACGACGTTATTGATCTTCTGACTGTCCTTAGCCAATTGCTGGATCATTTCGGCGGTCTGTTGCACGCCGCTGGACAAGCTTTCGATAGACGCTTGCACACGATTAACGACCTCTTTACCGGTGCCAGCCAACGCGTCGGCAGTTTGCGACTGATCGCGGGTTGCCGTGGCATTTTGCGCGATATGGAACACCGTGGAGGTCATTTGATTGATGGCGGTGGCGACTTGATCGGTTTCGCTCTGCTGGCCCAGCATGCCGTGGCGCACCTCGCTCATGCCGGCCGCCAGCCTGACTGCGCCGTCATCAAGGCGAGCGGCGGTTTGCGCAACCGTATTCACCACCCGCTGATAACCGGCTTGCATGGCATTAAACGCCTTGGCCATCTGTCCGACTTCATCTTCGCCAATCAAAGGCACGCGGGCAGACAGGTCGCCGCTGTTCTCCACATGGAGCATGACGTCCTTCAGCGTGTCGAGTTGGGTCAGCAAAAATCGAATCAGCAATTGCGACGCGCCGAGCATGAGCAGCATCAAAATACACACTGCCACCGAGTATTGGACAAAACGTTCGGCCACGACCTGTTCAAGGCTTGGCGCATAAGCCAGCACCGCCAGCCGCTTACCATCGGGTCGGGCGACAACTTCAGCGCCGATCAGGGTGTCTTCGTCCGGCAGCTGCGACTTGAGATCGACCCAGCCGCTGCCGTTGCTCAACGCAGGCAGTGGGTGCCCGTTAAGGGTCGGCGCCTGACCTTGGGCATAAGCAAGCAGATTGCCTGCGACAGGCAATGGTTGGTTCCCTGGCCAACTGCCCAGTAGGTGCGCCTGGGCTTGGGCTGAATCCTGCGCGGCGTTAACCCGCGCATGCTGTTCAAGCTGCAAGGCGTACAGCACCAACATCAGGGTGGTGAAGAAGGCCACCGCGTTCACGGCCCAGAATTTGTATTTCAGCGAAATATTGCTAAGCCAGGCGCCCATGAGAGGTCTTCTTTTGATTAGCGGAACAGGTAAAGGCAAGGTGCCATTATTGTGCTGCATTTCTTCGCCAGGCCTCTTGATGTGGATCAACGCACGCTGACTTAACCCTTGGCGTCTCAGATCAGTGCGCTGCTCCGGGTTTGGCTCCCTGCGGCAGGGCTTTGGTCAGCAATACCGCGATCATGCTCACCGTCAGTGCGATGCCGACGAAGTGGAACGCGTCGTTGTAGGCCATGATCGTTGCCTGTTGATGGGCGATCTCACTGAGTTTGCCCAGCGCCGCCGTCTCATTGCCCAGCTTGTCAGTGAACAGCGCCATGCGCTCAGCGACTTGCGGGTTGCTCGGCACGATGGCTTCGCGCAAGTAATCGAAGTACACCTTGGTCCGTGCGTCGAGTAGGGTCGAGAGCAGGGCGATACCGATGGCGCCGCCAAGGTTGCGCAAAATGTTGAACAGGCTCGACGCCGAACCTGCGTCTTTGGGCTGGATGTACACCGTGGCGATCAGCGAGATGGTGACCATGATCATCGGTTGACCCAAAGCCCGAATCAATTGCACCTGATTGAACTGTGGCCCGGAGAAGTCCAGATTCAGAACCCCGGAGGCGAAACTGGCAAAACCGAACAGCCCAAAACCCGCTGCGCAGAGCAATTTTGGCGGCATCACTTTCATCAGTTGCGGCACCAACGGGATTAAAAACAGCTGCGGAATACCCATCCACATAATCACTTCGCCGATCTGCTGCGAGTTGTAGCCCTGGATCTGCGCCAGGTACAGCGGCAGTAAATAGATCGAACCGTACAGCCCCACGCCCATGCCGATGCTGGAAATACTCGACAGGCCAAAGTTGCGTTCGCCGAGAATCCGCAGGTTGATCAGCGGCTCAGGCTTGGAAAGCTGGACGATGACGAAGGTCAGCAAGCTGATCAGCGCAATACTGCCCAACCCTACGATCAGGTCTGATTCGAGCCAATCCTCGCGATGGCCTTCTTCAAGAAATACCTGCAAACATCCCAGTCCCACGGCCAGCGTTGCGATGCCCAAATAATCGGTGCTTTTCAGCAGTTCCCAATGCGAGGCTTTCTTTTCCAGGCCGTAGAGCAAGCCACCAATCATCAACAGGCCGGGCGGAATGTTGATGTAGAAAATGTATTCCCAGCCGTAGTTTTCCGTCAGCCAGCCGCCCAATGTCGGGCCGATCGAGGGCGCAAAGGTCGCGGTCATCGCGAATAGGGCCATACCTTTGGCGCGATGGTGCAGTGGTAGTTTGATCAGAGTCATGGTGAACGCCAGCGGGATTAAAGCGCCGCCGGTGAAGCCTTGCAAAGCGCGGAACACGATCATGCTGTTCAGGCTCCAGGCCATGGAACACAGCATCGACGCGATCAGAAAACCGCACGACACCCACACCGCCAGACGCCGCGCAGAGAGCAATTGCACCAGCCAGGCGGTGAGCGGAATCATGATGATTTCCGCAACCAGGTAGGAGGTGGAGATCCATGAGCCTTCTTCGAGGGTGGCCGACAGCGCGCCTTGAATGTCCTTGAGTGACGAATTGGTGATCTGGATATCCAACACCGCCATAAAGGCGCCCAGCATCACGCTCATGACCGCGATCCAGTCCCGTCGGCTGGGCTCGCCGACGGGGCTGATCAGTTGATCACCGGCCACTGTCGGCGCCGTCAGTTTTGACTTTTACTTTGACTGTAACCGACATGCCGGGGCGAATTTTGCCGTGTAAGGGGTTGTCGGCGGCGAAGGTCAGCTTCACCGGAATACGCTGTACGACCTTGGTGAAGTTGCCCGTGGCGTTGTCCGGTGGCAACAGGCTGAATTGCGCGCCAGAGGCGGCGAACAGGCTCTCGACCTTGCCTTGAATCGGCGTGTCGGAATACGCATCAAACGTCAGCTCGGCAGATTGGCCAGGCTGCATGTGCCCGATCTGGGTTTCCTTGAAATTGGCCTGCACCCAAATGTCCTCGTCGGGCACGATGGACAACAAATAAGCGCCCACCTGTACGTACTGACCGTTACGCGCTCCCCGCTGACCAATCAAGCCGCTGATGGGCGCGTGTATTTCGCTGCGTTGCAGGTTGAGATTGGCTTGGGCCAGGTCAGTTCGTGCGTTGGCAATCTGCGCGTCCAGGCGTTTGATTTCTGCTCCGAGCGCGACCACCTGCTGACGCTGGCCTTGCTCGTCGGCCTGGGCCTTAGTCACTTGCGAGCGTGCAATATGGCTGTCGGCGGACAGCGTGGTGACGCGCTCTTCGGAAATGTAACCCGGCTTGCGCAGGGTCTCCGCGCGGTTCAAGTCGATCTGCGTGCGACCAAAAGTTGCCTGAGTCGACGCAACCTGTGCTTGAGCGGAAGCAATCAGGCTACCTTGCTGGGTCAGTTTGCTCTGCGCCTGAATACGCTCGGCTTCGTGGGTCGCGAGCATCGCCTGCGCCCGGTCGACTGCCATATGGAAGTCGGCTGCGTCCAGTTTGATCAGCAGTTGACCTTTTTCGACGTGCTGGTTGTCTTGTACCAATACTTCCTCGACCCTGGCACCCAGTTGGCTGGAGATGCGGGTGATTTCACCTTGAACATAGGCGTTGTCAGTGGTTTCGTAAAAGCGCCCCCTGAAGTACCACTGAGCAAAGAAGGCGAGGGCGATGAGCAGGGCAATCGTGAAAAACACGAACAGGCGGCGCTTGAGTTGAGCAGGCATGATTTATCTGAATTATTTGAAATGTAAGCGAATTTATCAGTGTTCAGTTCTGGCATATAGCCATGCGCCTGAAAATGACCGCGGCTGATGGTGCGGTATTCATTTAAGGAAGCCTAAAGCGTTCGGAGAAGATGGTGTACGAAAAGCCATATCGGGTAGTTTTAGCTGCGGAAGATACTACCCACCCTGTTTCCCGATGAGAGTTTCGGCTGTTCCGGTTTGTACCTCCAATTGCAAAGGTAAGGGTATTGCTGAATTTCTTTAGGCCGCTGATCGAAAAAGTCGCCCTACCTGTTATTTCTGACAGTAGACGAGTGATGAGCGAAGTGGCTTGATGGAACCAGGCTGCGATGGACTGCGGGGGGGGGCTATGACTAGGGTCTGGAAGGGATTTTCTACCTACACGGTGATCGGAATTGGCAGTACCTTGATCCATTGGCAGCTGTTTTTTGTTCTCCGAGCCGCTTTCGACGCCAGTCAGGCCCTCGGAAACTTTTTGGCGTTTTGTGCGGCGGCGTCCTTTTCCTTTTATGCGAACGCCATCTTCACCTTTGCCATGCCGGTCTCTCTGGGGCGCTACCTGATGTTCATGATATGCATGGGCGGCTTGAGCGTGGTCGTAGGTGGGGCGGCCGATCGCTGGCACCTGCCGGGCATTGTCACGGTGGTGGTGTTTTCCCTGACCAGTCTGGTTGTTGGTTTCCTGATCTCCAAGTGGCTGGTGTTTCGGGTGCATGAATCATGAAGCTCTCATTGATTGTGCCGGTGTTCAATGAAGAACAGGCAGTGGCCGTGTTTTATCAGGCCGTCCGGCAAGCACCTTCGCTGCAGGCGCACAGCGTCGAGATCGTATTTGTCAACGATGGCAGCACCGACCGCACGGGCAAATGTGCCCAAGCCATTGCCCTGGCCGACAGCAAAGTGCTGTTGATCAATTTTTCCCGTAACTTCGGCAAGGAAGCCGCGCTATTCGCCGGGCTTGAATATGCCAGTGGCGAGGCGGTGGTGCCCATTGATGTGGACCTGCAAGACCCGATCAAGGTGGTATCGCAGCTGATTAACGAGTGGCAGAAGGGCGCCGATGTGGTTTTGGCCAAGCGCCGGGATCGTTCCAGCGACAGCTACCTGAAGCGTTACAGTGCCTTGTTGTTCTATCATTTGCTCAATCGCATTGCCTATACCCACATCGAAGAAAACGTCGGCGACTTCCGGTTGATGGACCGTAAAGTAGTGGACGTGATCAAGGCCCTGCCTGAGCAACAGCTGTTTATGAAAGGTGTACTGTCTTGGGCCGGTTTTAATGTTGCCATCGTCGAATACGACCGGGAGCCACGCGCGATTGGCCAGAGTAAATTCAATGTTTGGAAATTATGGAATTTGGCACTTGAAGGCATCACTTCGTTCAGTACATTGCCGTTGCGCTTGTGGAGTTATATAGGCGGCGTAATATCTCTGATGGCTTTACTATATGCAGGTTATATGGTGTTGGATAAGGTTCTGTTCGGTAACA
>NZ_JAMFRV010000180.1 GCF_026224925.1 Pseudomonas sp.
GAAGGAAAAGTGCCGCAGCGATTTTCGATTCGCGAATCTTCATTGCCAAGCTCTACAGTGCAGTTGTGGCTTCTGCAATGTGACGCTTACTCAAATTATCCAAAACCTATAAACGTGATAAACATCTCAATTGCCTATACATTTTGATAGTACAGCCGTAAACCCAAACTGCAGGCTGAATATCGTGTGCATCTTGCCAACTGATTCAGTTCGAGGCAGGTTGACGCCTGCCGATTGCCACAGCCACCCCTGCCAACAAGGGGCACCAGCTCTTGGGCTAAATTGAAAATCATACCGATTCCGGCTCTCCGCGAGCCGCTTGCCCTGCTGCAGCGCGCAACTAGTCAGGCCTCGTCTGAGGCCTGACGTCTAGTGTGTGTGGATTAGCTATTTTTAGCAGGTGGGCCAACACGGCAAAAACGCTGCTCCGCCGTGTATTGCTGCCTGCTACCAAAGTTTATTGAGCGTTCTGAGGAGGGCGAGGTTCGGCGCTTGATGCCTAGCTTGCCCGAGCCGTATTTTCGATCAATGTGAAGGCATTCGGCGCTGCCTTACCGTTGATGAAGCATTTCTGTACCAACTGCACGACCTCGGCCAGCGTGGGCCGGTATGACTGGTAGCGCGCAAGCATTTGAGCGTGCGCACCGCCAGAGCTGGTTTTCGGTAAGGCCATGGCTGTCAGCCCGGCAACCCCGGTGTGAATCCCGCCATCGGCCAAGCCCAGAACCGTGTTGTCGCTTACGACACTTTTTTGAGCGAGGCTGAGTTCTACGCCGGGGATCTGCTCGGCGACAATGATGTTGTCGTGGATGGCCGTGTTGTTGGGAACGCCCTGCCAGTTGTCCGCCTTGAACACGGTTCCTGCATCGCCGCCCTGTCTACGCGGAATAATGAAAATGTTGTTGAAGATCTTGCTGCCCTCAACCGGGCCGGTTACCCGCAGCGAAGCACTGTTTGAAGGGCGTAACGCATCGTTGATGCTGACGTTGTAGCGGACGATCGTGCCACTGTTGCCAGCACCAAGATTCTTGTTGCCCTCATTGCAGATCAGCGCAAGCCCACCAATGTTGTCGTGGCTGTAGTTGTACTGGATGACCGTATTGGCACAAGCCAGATCCGAGTCGAAGGCTTCGCCGTCGGCGTGCGCCTGATGGCCGCTTACTTCGTTGTACTGGATCAGGGTGTTGTCGCTGTTGAACGGCCAAATACCGGCGGCGGCCTCACCCGATGGGAGTTCCGTGCAGTTGCTGACCGTGTTGTGTTCGATCAGAGCCCCATCGCAGCCGATCACCAGGATGCAGTCGCCCGGCACCTGCTGAATCTTGTTGCCGCGCACAATCACGTTGCGCCCCAGCCCACCCTGGCGGCTTCCGCCGGCCAGAAAATGGATGCCGTTACGTTGCGTGTTGACGACGCTGCAATTGGATATTTGCAGGCCGTCGTAATAGGTGGGGCGCTGTTTGCTGGTCGCATTGACCATGATGCCGGCGCCCGCGCCCTGTTTCTTGATCGGCGAACCGTTGACATCGTGCACGTACAAACCATCCAGCACGATGCCGTGTGCCACACCAAAATCTTCGTGGTGCACGTAGACGCCCGCGCGGTTGCCCTGAGCTTGCGTGCCCTTGTTGGATACCTGCAGATTGCGCAGCGTCCAGTACTCGACGTTATGTAGGTAGACCGAGCACTGCGCCTTGCCATAAGCGTGGATGTGCGGCAGCTCGCCACTACCGTAACTGTCTACCACGATCGGCTGGCTGGCACTGCCGGAACCTTGCGGATGGAGCTGCCCGGGGAAACTGCTGCCGCGCTTGAAGTAAATCCGGTCACCTGGTTGAAAGGTGACGCTGTTGACCTTGTTGATGCTGCGCCACGCCTGCTGCTGGCTATTGCCCGGTGCGCTGTCGTTACCGGCCTCACCGTCCAGGTAAAACGCGCGACCGCCAGTTGTCGCGGCAAACGCGCTGCGGGTGCCTATACCGAAGGATGCAGCGACGGCCAAGGCCATGCTTGAGTGACGAAGGAAATCACGCCGGTTCATTGGCTTTACTCCTGTGAAAAAACTCAGCTACGCGCACTTAGCGAATAGCGGTAAATGCCGCCATGCTTCTTCAGCATGTAGGCGAAGCCGGCCAGGTGCTTGATAGTCAGCTTCGAGAATTTGCGCGTCCTGCGCTTGTAGTCGTGGACGATCGAGATGGAGCGGCTGTAATAGTTTTTGAGGCCAAGCTTGTGTGTGCGCACGCAGAATTCGGCGTCTTCCGGACCGAAGAAAATCTGGTCGTCGTAGCCCATCAGCAGCGTGGCGATCTTCTTGGTGAAGGTCTGGTTGGCACCAAGCACGTAATCCACTTCCATCGGATCGCTGGCTTCATCGAAGCGCACGTCGGTCATCAGGTGACGCTCGAGTTCCTGGTTGACGAACTTGAGCTTGCGCGTGGCAGCAATGCGCGCCGCGATCGGCTGATAGAAGCGCGGAAAACGACGCGTGGAGTCTTGCCGGGTGCGGTCGACGTTGAGCAGCTGGAAGCCGACCACGCCTGTATCCGGATGCGCCTTGAAGAAGTTTTCGACAATCGTGCCCGGATCCGGGGTCAGAAAAATGGTGTCGTTGTCCAGCGTCATGCAGTACTCGCCGTGCGCCAGAAACAATCCACGATTGCGCGCTGGGCCGACGCCATAATTGCGATCAAGCGGGAAGTAACGGATCTGCGGGTGCTGTGCCACCAATTCGGCGCTGCCATCGGTGGAACCGTTGTCCACGACAATGACCTCGTCCTTTTCGAAATCGACTTTATCCAGCAAGGAATCCAGGCAACGCCGGAGATTCTCCAGTTCGTTCCAGGTGATGATGATGATGGACAGGCGTACCGGTCTTGCGCTCATAGACATTCCTATAGATGTTTCACGGCGTGGGCGCGGTTGTCTGGACGTGTTGAAGTTTTCCTGACGGGCGATAGTTGATTCGGTGTCGCAGAGACGGAGTACTACGTTAAGTGATCCATGCTGAACGCCCTAATGAAAGAGCACTGTTGATGGTGTGATGACCGCATTGGCCTTCACGGTGTAGTTGTCCGGAATGCGCACGGGCCCGAAGATGCATGCGCCTGTGCCAATGGTGACGTTGGAGCCGATAATCGGCGTGCCATCACCGGGCCAGCGGTTGCCAATGCAGACCCTGGCGTAAAGCGTGCAGTTGGCGCCGATTTCGGATTTGCCGTTAATGATCAGGCCGAAGGCGTGGTAGATGACCAGCCCGGGTCCGATCTTCGCCGTAGTGGGCAAATAGCATTTGAAAATGAACTCGGCGATCTTCTCGAAGACGCGCAGTGGGGAGTGAAACCATTTGCCCCGCGCGCTGGCAAACAAGCGATAGGTCAGGATCACCCAGAATGATTGATCGAGCATCCACCAGATCAGACCACGATAGCCGGGCAAGGATTTGTAGCGTTGGCAGTCTTTGCGGAAATCGCTCATCGAGTCTCCTGCGAATGGATCAGCGCGAGGTTGTCGCTTTTATGGTTATCTCCATC
>NZ_JAMFRV010000181.1 GCF_026224925.1 Pseudomonas sp.
TGCTCAACATCCGGTGGTACGTGTGGTCATTAATGAGGCCTATGCGCCTTTGACCTTTTTGGACGCCAGCGGCAATTTTCGTGGAATTACCTCGGACGTACTCGACTTGATTCGCCTGCGTACCGGCCTGAATTTCGAGGTCAAGCGTTTGCCGAGCATGACCGAAATGATAAAACAGGTCAGTGAAGGTCAGGCCGATGTGATCGGCACGATGATTCCCAGCGAAGCCCGCGAAGCCCGCTTCAGTTTCACTCGCCCTTATCTGGATACGTCGTTTGTTTTGGTCACCCGCCAAGAACCTTCGAGTCCGAGCCAGATGGACCAACTGGACGGCCAGCGCTTGGCGGTCACCCGAAACAGCCCGACACTGCCGTTCGTTCGACGCGAGCACCCCGATATTCAGCTGGTAGAAACGGACAACCCTTTTCAGGCACTGGATATGCTGGCGCAGCAACAAGTACAGGGCGCCATTGTGTCGCTTCCCACTGCCAACTATTTCTTGTCATCGCAACTGTTCAAAGACCAATTGCAAATGAGCGCCACTGTTGGCGATGACCAGGCTCGTATTTCCATGGCCACTGCACGCGATGCCACAGAGTTGAGTTCGATTCTCGACAAAGCGCTCTCCAGCATCGCTCCGGAGGACCTCGCAGTGATCAATAACCGCTGGCGTTCCTACGTACCACCCAGCGGCGGCTATTGGCGCAATTACCATGAACTGTTTTACCAAATAGTCATCGGCACCGGTTTGCTCCTGCTGGCCTCACTGGCATGGAACGCCTACATGCGCCGACAGATTAAAAAGCGTGAACTGACAGAGCGAGCTTTAAACGACCAGTTTGAATTCATGCGCACTTTGCTCAACGGTACGCCCCACCCTATCTATGTGCGCGATTGTGATGGGCTGCTGCAAACCTGTAACGATAGCTATCTAGCGGCTTTCGCAGTGACCCGGGAAGAGGTTATAGGTAAAACCGTGGCCGATGGTGTGCTGCGCAATGCGTTCGAAGCGCGTGAGTTCGCGGCTGATTACGAGCGTGTCATGGCCCAAGGCACTTCGCAGATTGTCGACCGTGCGTTGCAGATCGGTGATCGCTACCTGACCATTTACCACTGGATTCTGCCTTTTCGCGATTCACTGGGCGAGGTACAAGGCATCATTGGTGGCTGGATCGACATCAGCGAGCGACGAGAGCTCATGGAACAACTGCGCAGCGCCAAGGACCGGGCCGATGATGCCAGTCGCGCTAAAAGTACATTTCTGGCGACCATGAGCCACGAAATTCGAACGCCAATGAACGCAGTCATCGGCATGCTTGAGTTGGCGCTCAAACGCGCTGATCAAGGCCATTTGGATCGGCCTGCCATTGAAGTGGCTTACAGCTCGGCCCGTGACCTGCTGGAACTGATCGGTGACATTCTCGATATCGCTCGCATCGAGTCAGGTCGTCTCAGCCTTTGTCCTGAACGGACTAATTTGCGGGAGTTGGTTGAGTCAGTCGTCCGCGTATTTGACGGCCTCGCCCGACAAAAAAGCTTGATCCTGCTGCTCAATCTCGACAGCCGCATTAACGTCGACGTCCTGCTCGACCCCCTACGCTTTAAGCAGATTTTGTCCAACCTGCTCAGTAACGCCATCAAATTCACCGAGCGCGGCCAAGTTAAAATCAGCCTGATCGTAGAGGACAGCCCCGACCCGCTGCAATTGCACGTACAGTTGCTGATTCAGGACAGCGGGATCGGCATCAGCGAGGCTGATCAACAACGATTGTTCGAGCCCTTCGCCCAAGCAGATAATTCTGGCCACTTGGCCAGAAGCGGCGCCGGGCTGGGCCTGGTCATCTGTCGCAGCTTGTGCGAAATGATGGGCGGCCAGTTGAGCCTGATCAGTCAACCAGGCCACGGTACGCAGGTGATGATGGCATTGACACTGACCACCCTCGAGCCGCTCAGTGTCATGACCCAACCCACCGAACAGTTGCAGGGAGCCCTGACACCACTGAATATCCTTATCGTCGATGACCACCCGGCCAACCGGCTGTTGATGTGCCAACAGCTTGGTTTTCTCGGCCACCACTTCCAGTCAGCCGAAAACGGCGCAGAGGCCTTGCAGGTTTGGCTCAACGGCCGATTCGATTTGGTCGTGGTCGATTGCAACATGCCCGTTATGAATGGCTATGATTTGACCCGCTCGATTCGTACCCATGAGCAAACCCACTTGCTTGCGCCCTGCTCCATCTTTGGCTTCACAGCCAACGCGCAACCCGAGGAATATCAGCGCTGCCGTGATGCAGGGATGAACACCTGCCTCTTCAAACCCATCGGTCTCAACGCACTGACCGAACAGCTCGCCACGGTTAAACCGCTGTCAGCATACGAAGCCCCGCAATCGCCGCCCACCGTCAGTTCGCCAGTGTTCAGTATCGAGGGAATCAATGCCTTGACCGGAGGCAAACCGGAGCTGATTCAGCGTTTACTTTCGCAATTGCTCGCCAGCAGCCAGGAAGATCGCATCGAGCTCGAGGCGATAGAGAGCAACGATGATCATCGAAGCCTTGGTGACATGGCGCATAAGATCAAGGGTGCCGCTCAAATCATTCAGGCGTGCCACGTCATTACCCAGTGTGAAGCGCTGGAACACGCCTGCATCGAGGCTGCATCGGATGAAGTCATTGCCACGCTTCGGCGCGGCATGGAAGCTGCAATGAAAGAACTGGAATACGCGCTTCGCCTGCATCAAGAAGACGCCGAACGGTCATTGCTCAAGTGATTCTCAGATCAATGGCTATGCTGAGCGAGTGCAATGCAGCGCACACCTATGGAGAGATTTGCGATGCCCCCGAGCCCTTGGCCTTATAGACGTCGATTTCCGCTTCACATCCACATCAGCCTCATGTTCACGGTCCTGCTGCTGTTCACCGGCGTCGTGCTGGGAATTTTCAATTATGTACAAACCTCGCGAATAATTCTGTCGAGCAGCGAGAAGTTGTTTAGCAATATCGCCCAAGATGTAGAAGTTGATTTGCAACGCACCTATCAACCTATCCGCAGGCTTCTCAGCCTGCTTGCACTTTATGACGCCGATCAAGCCGTTACGCTGAAGCAACGGTTACTACTACTCAAACCGTTCACCCAATCGCTGCAAGACGATCCCAATATCGCTTCGTTGTACATCGGGTATGACAACGGCGATTTTTTCATGGTTCGGCCTCTACGGTCCGACATCCTCAGGCAATACGTTGAGGCGCCGGTACATGCGGCCTATCAAGTCTGGAATATCGGGCACAGCCCCGGTAGCTCGGTAGTGCAATCCCAGTCGCTTTTTTTCGACGACTCGTTACACCTGATCAGTCAACGCGACACCCTTGATGAACGCTTTGATCCCCGTGACCGGGACTGGTACAAACGCGCCCGTGGTGACGCGAACCAGATCACCACCGAGCCCTACGTATTTTTCTCCAGCCGCTCGGTTGGCACTACGTTAGCTAGACGCAGCGGTGCAAACAGCGTTATTGCCGCCGATCTCACCCTTGAAGCGCTGTCCTCGACGCTGGCCAAACACAGGGTGACTGCCAACACCGATGTGGTCCTGTTCGATAATGAAGGCAACGCCGTGGCCTATCCCGACAGCGCGAGGCTGATTGTCGAAAACGGTACCGCACAGTTAGCCAAGGCGAAGGACCTGAGCCCGGCGCTGGGTCAGTTATTCGAACACGGTGTCGACGCTTCCGGCCGTCTGACCCTTAACAATCGCACGTGGATAGTCGCCCGTAGCAGCATTGAGGAAGGCGGCCCACAAGGGTTGCAGCTGGCCATGCTGGTGCCCGAAGACGAACTGCTCGCCGACGCCATGCGCATGCGGTGGCAAGGCGCATTGGTGGCATTGACCACCTTGCTGCTGTGTTTACCCTTGGGCTGGGTAATGTCGCGCATCATGGTCAAACCTCTACGCGCATTGGTCAGCGAAGCTGATGCCATCCGCAGTTTCGACTTCACCCATCCGGCCAGCCATCGATCACTGGTGCTAGAGGTCGACCAGCTGTCGCTGTCCATGGCGCGAATGAAGGAAACGTTGGCCAGTTTTCTTCGAATCACTGCCAGTCTTTCGGCTGAAACCCGGTTCGACACACTTCTGCAAAGGCTGCTATCGGAAACCGTCACCATCAATCAGGCGCAGGCCGGGTTAATTTATCTGGTGGACAGCGAAAGCGGGTGCCTGGAGCCGCGGGGGCTGATCGTACTCGGCGTTCAGCACGCGCCACAACAATACGGCATTGGCGCAAAGGACCTGCACACGGGTCAAATGCCCGACTGGCTGCAACACCTCACCACCGATAAAAGCAGCCTCGTAGTAAGCGTCGGCTTCGAGCAAGCGGGCGACTTGCAAGCCCTGATGCAGGCCATTGAGTCGCCACGCGTGCACCTGCTGGGCGTTAGATTGAGTAATCAGCACGGCGAGACCATCGGCGTTCTAACCCTGATCCACGCGGATACCGGCACCTTCTCTGACCTGGAGAAAATCAGCCCGGAGCGCGTTGCATTCACCCAAGCGGTTTCCGGGGCTGCCGCGCTGTGTATCGAAAGCCAGCGCCTGCAGGCGCGGCAAAAAATGCTACTGGATTCGTTTATCCAGCTAATTGCCGGCGCCATCGACGCCAAAAGTCCCTATACCGGTGGCCATTGCCAGCGTGTGCCGGTGTTAACCCTGATGTTGGCGCGCGCCGCCGCTGCAAGCCAGCAACCGGCGTTCTGTGACTATCAGCCCACCGACGACGAATGGGAAACGTTGCATATAGCGGCCTGGCTACATGATTGCGGCAAAGTAACCACGCCCGAATACGTCGTAGACAAGGCCACCAAGCTTGAAACGCTGTACGACCGTATTCATGAAGTGCGCACGCGCTTCGAAGTGCTTAAACGCGACGTCTGGATCACCTACTGGCAAGCTTTGGCATCGGGTGACAGCGATCCCTTATTGGCCACCGCACGCGATCGTGAACTCAGCGCTTTGGATGATGATTTTAGCTTCGTCGCGCGCAGCAACTTGGGCGGGGAAGCTATGGAGGACGCAGATTTGCGGCGATTGGAGAGCATTGCCGCTCGCACCTGGATGCGCACGCTCGACGACCGGATTGGCGTGTCGTGGGAAGAAAACAAACGCCAAACCCGTAACCCGACGACAGCGTTACCTGCAAAAGAATTCTTGTTAGCCGATCGACCCGAACA
>NZ_JAMFRV010000182.1 GCF_026224925.1 Pseudomonas sp.
CGTGCTCACCCGTGTGGTGGGAAAAAGCCCGAGAAAACGCGGAGCAGCGGCTCAAACATCGAATGGAGCCTGCCCAACTCAGCGAATGGCTGAATCACTGGGGCGTACGGCAGATTCTCGGCAACCGACGCGAAGTGATTCTTCAGCACTTACTGGCATACGAAACAGCGAAGGGATGATGTGCCCGTTCATGACCCCAGATCCGGCACTGTTCTTTCATCAACGCCCGTCGTAATCTCCGCTCATGCCTGACACCGCCCGGTTTCTGACCGCACTTCTCTTCACCTGCCTGAGCTTCAATGCGCTGGGTGAAACCCTGCATATCGTGACCGAACCCTGGGCACCGTATGTGTACATCGAAAACGGCCAGGCGCGCGGGTTGGATTACGAAACCACGGCGATCATTTTCGAGCGACTGGGGATCGACGTGAAATGGGAGTTTTTACCGTGGAAGCGGTGCCTGTCGATGCTCAAGCAGGGCCAGGCAGACGGCGCGCTGGATATCTTCAAAAGAAGCGAGCGCGATGATTTACTGCTCTATCCCAGCGAGCCACTGTCGGATGTCGAGTGGGTGCTTTTCTATGCCAACGCTCGCCCTCACCCGTTCCTGACGATGGATGATTTACGTGACCTGACCATTGGGGTTTCGCCGGGTTATCTGTATAGCTCGGCGTTCGATGCATCGACGGTGTTCACTCGCGAGCCCGCGCCTAGCCATGAAGCTAACTTCGGCAAACTGCTGCTGGGGCGAATTGACATGGTGATCACTGACCGTCGTGTCGGTCAGCACGTGCTTGATCAAATGAAGGCTCAAGACCAAATCACCCAATCGCCCACCGTCCTTGGCCGTGAACCGGAATACCTCGCACTGCGCAAAAATGCCGGCATGGACTTGCTGGTGCAACGGTTTGGCGCCGAACTTAAACGCTTCAAACGTGAACCGGCGTATGCCGAACTGGTGTCCCGGTATACAGGCGAGGCTGTAATGTCTCCGATCCTGCCGGCTGGAGACCCCGGACGCTCTGCGGCTACCCCAATTAAAACCGTTGAGCAGCAGGAAAGCGGCGCACAGTGATTGCTCTGTTATACTGCGGCCTTCCCGCCAGGCTTACGCCCGGACGCTCCGCCTTGCAATAGACCTCTCGATCACGTCAGTCGCGCCTTTTTTTTCCCGCGACCACGTGCCGAAATGACTAAAAGGCCCAGCAGGACCGGACGAGATTGCGTTATCTAAAACGCCATTCGCCAGGCAAGACCATTCTTATGGGCACCGCCCTAA
The DNA here is from genome assembly GCF_026224925.1 of Pseudomonas sp. GTDB lineage: Bacteria > Pseudomonadota > Gammaproteobacteria > Pseudomonadales > Pseudomonadaceae > Aquipseudomonas. Next base: position 1,280 of record NZ_JAMFRV010000182.1, read on the forward strand.
CTAAAACAGGATTACTCATGTCCTTTGCTTCCCTCGGTCTCTCCGAGGCTTTAGTCAGCGCCATCGAGGCAGCTGGCTATACCCAGCCTACTCCAGTGCAACAGCGGGCCATTCCCGCCGTGTTGCAAGGTCGCGACCTTATGGTTGCTGCTCAGACAGGTACTGGTAAAACCGGCGGCTTCGCCCTTCCGATTCTGGAACGGCTGTTCCCCAATGGTCATCCGGACAAGTCCCAGCGTCACGGCCCGCGCCAACCCCGCGTCCTGGTCCTGACACCGACCCGCGAACTCGCGGCGCAAGTCCATGACAGCTTCAAGGTCTACGCCAAGAACCTGAAGTTTGTCAGTGCCGTGATCTTTGGTGGTGTCGGTACGAACCCACAAGTCCAGGCCATGGCTCGCGGCGTTGACGTGTTGGTGGCGTGCCCTGGCCGCCTGCTCGATCTGGCCGGCCAAGGCAGTGTCGACTTGTCCCACGTTGAAATCCTTGTGCTCGACGAAGCCGACCGGATGCTCGACATGGGCTTCGTCCACGACGTGAAAAAGGTCCTGGCCCGTCTGCCGTCCAAACGTCAGAACCTGCTGTTCTCGGCGACCTTTTCCAACGACATCACGGCGTTGGCTGGCAAGCTGCTGCACAACCCGGAACGCATCGAAGTTACGCCGCCGAACACCACGGTCGAGCGAATCGAACAGCGCGTTTTCCGCTTGTCGTCGAGCCACAAGCGCTCGCTGCTGGCGCATTTGATTACGGCCGGCGCCTGGGAACAGGTCCTGGTATTTACCCGGACCAAGCACGGCGCCAACCGTCTGGCTGAGTACCTGGACAAACACGGCCTTTCCGCCGTGGCGATCCACGGTAACAAGAGCCAGAACGCACGAACTAAAGCCCTGGCCGACTTCAAGGCCGGTGCGGTGCGCATCATGGTAGCTACCGATATCGCCGCTCGCGGCCTGGATATCGATCAGTTGCCACACGTCGTCAACTTCGAATTGCCGAACGTCGATGAAGACTACGTCCACCGTATTGGCCGTACTGGCCGTGCGGGTCGCAGCGGTGAAGCGATTTCTCTGGTTGCACCAGACGAAGAGAAACTGCTCAAAAGCATTGAGCGCATGACCAAGCAGAAGATCGCCGACGGCGATCTGATGGGCTTCGACATCACGGCCGTTGAAGCCGAGAAGCCAGAAGTGCGTGAGCGTCCGGATGTTCGTGCTAACCCACGTGCGCCCCGCGGTCCACGCGGTGATGGCCCTGCCGGTGGTGGCGGTGGCAGCGGTCGCAAGGACAAAGGCAAAGACCGTGGTCAGGAAAAACCTGCCGCGGCTGCAGCACGTCCTGAGCGTCCAGCACAAAAGCCTCGCGAAGGCACGCCGGCACGTGAACAGCGTCCGGCAACTCCGCGCTCCGATCGTGCTCCAGATGAGTTTCTGGATGACGAAGTGGATAACTTCGGTAACCGCGCTGATTACGTCAGCCCGTACCCGAATAAAGGCCAAGGCCGTGGCCGTCGTCCGGGCGCACCTGCTCCGGCCGCAACCGCTGGCGGCGCTGCACCTGCTGCTCGTGCACCGAGCCAAGGCCGTCCAAGTGGTCCACGCACCGGCACCGGCGCCACGACTGGCACGCCGCCAGCCAAACGTACCGGCGGCGGTCCACGTAATGGCGCACCTCGCGACGGTCAAGCCCGTCGTGAAGAACAGCCACGCAACCGCCGTCCAGCACGCGATGATCAACCCGCACGCCAGGAACCGGCAGTTCGCGGCCCGCGTGATGGTCAGCCAGCGCCGACCATCGTGCACAAAGAGTCCAAGACCGACCGTTTCCCGTCGGCCGAGCAACTGGACCAACTGCCAAGCCGCCCACGAGGCGAGAAGCCAGCACTGCTGACGCGTAATCGCGAAGGTTGAGCTAGCTGACTAAAAAACGCCCCAATTGGGGCGTTTTTTTTGGTCAGTCCAACCATCCCGAAAACCTAGATGTGGGACCGAATTCATTCGGGAAGGCAACGCCGCGGTACATCAGACAAACCGCGTCGCCTGCTTCCCGAATGAATTCGGTCCTACAGAACTGAACTGCACCCAAAAAGTTGGACACCCATCTGACTTTTTGGGTGTTTTGCATGAACAGGTATACAGCCTCATTTAAACAGACTGCGATTAAGGCCTACCTCGATGGCCCGGCAGGATTTCGAAC